>JAHWHN010000008.1 GCA_019323235.1 Candidatus Woesearchaeota archaeon
CTAAAATAAAATATCAAATCGAAGAAGGTCTGAATGTTGGTGATAATTTCCACACATTAAAATTAGGTAACCTTTATTCTAAAAGAGATTGGGGATATGCGAAAGACTATGTTGAAGGGATGTGGAAAATGTTACAAGTTGATAAACCAGATGATTATGTTTTAGCAACAGGTGAAACACATACAATTAAGGAATTTGTCGAATTGGCATGTGAAGTCTGTGGTTGGAATATTAATTGGGTTGGAGATGGTGTAAATGAAAAAGGAGTTTTAGATAATGGATTAACTATAATTGAAGTGGATGATAGATATTATAGACCTGCTGAAGTTAATACTTTATTAGGTGATTATACTAAGGCGAAAGAAGTTTTAGGTTGGGAACCTAAAGTTAAGTTTGAAGAGTTAGTAAGAATCATGATGGAATATGATATAAAAAATAAAACTTGGATAAGATTAGGAAATGAGTAAGGTTCTTTATGTATTTATAACACATCAAAAAAATATTGAAAATTGTTATCATAGAATATCAGAGATGATGAAATCTGATTTTGTAATTATCCAGGGTGGTTTTATAAAAGATTCATATGATGAAGATAGAAAAGTCATAAATTTAAATTGCAATGATTCTTATATTGGATTACCAGAAAAAGTGATGAAATCATTTCATTATCTAATAAGTGATGATAGATTTTCAGAATATACACACTTTTGTAAATTAGATGATGATATGAAAGTCATTAAAAGATTTGAAAATATAGATGGTGATTATTTAGGTAATGTTCATTATGGTGATGGTAACCGACAATGGCACATGGGTAGATGTGGTAATTTTTGGGATAAAGTTCCTTATCTGGGTGAATTCACACCTTGGTGTATGGGTGGTTTTGGATATATTGTTTCAAGAGTAGCTTTAGAAAAAGTTTTACCTAATTTTAATTATCTAGATCATATCTATGAGGATGTTTATGTTGGGTTGATTTTAAAAAATGTTGGTATAGAACCAAAAAAATTAATAAATATTAAGGATTACTTAATTAGCCCAGATCATTAATGAAAGTAGCAACAATATTATATCATAAAAACATTTTATCCATTTATAAAGAAGAATGGATAAAAAGGTGTATTGATTCTATAAACGAACAATCATTTAATGATTTTATTGTTTATGAGTTAAATTATGGAGATGATGATTTAAATTTGTGTGATAAATATGGGTTTAATCAAACACATCATTACTACCAAAAGAAAATGAATAATCATGCCGAGGCTATGAATTTCTTATTTGATGAGTGTTTAGAAGATGGAATCGATATTGTTATAAATAATAATATGGATGATTATAGTGAGCCTAATAGGTTTGAGATACAAATAAATAAGATTAGAGAAGGATATGATATAGTTTCTTCAAATTTTCAATTTGTTGATGATAGTGATAATTTAGGACATAAAATGAATATGGCTTATTATAATCATAAAGATGAATTCAATAAAGGACATAATATAGTTTGTCACCCATCTGTTTGTTACAGCAAAAAATTTATAGAACATAATAGATATAATGGTAACGAAATCCCAGAAGAGGATTTTAATTTATGGAAGAGAACTATTAATGATTATAATTTTTTTATTTGTCCTGAGTACTTAATAAAATATAGATTTCATCAAAATCAAATAACAACATCAAATAAAATCAAAAAAGAGGAAGAAGAATTTGAAAAAGAAACTCAAAGATTATTTAAGGAATTAAACATAGTTCTAAAAGAGGATATAAATAACACAGAAAAGGAAGAAAAGGTAAAAGAGATTAAGAAAGAAATTAAAAGAACCGAAGGTGTTTTCCCAACTGAAAATATAACTGTTAGAAAATCAGGAAATGTGACAAGAAATTTATGCTCCTGTGGTGAACCAATAAACAAGGTTAAATATAACTATTGTCAAAAATGTAATAAATTATATTAAATGAAAGTAGGATTATTAATAATAGCAACTAATAAATATACACAGTTTTTACAGCCATTAATTGAGAGCGCTGATAAATATTTTTTACCAAATCAAGAAGTAACATATTTTGTATTTACAAATCAAGAAATTAACATTGATACAGATAGAAGTATTGTTAAAAATGATGTGGAACACAAAGAATGGC
>JAHWHN010000009.1 GCA_019323235.1 Candidatus Woesearchaeota archaeon
GGTAAAAAGAATTCTGGGAAATTAAGCTTCGAAGAAGCACTTAAAATTATTTCCAAAGAATTGAAGACAAATAAAAAAGATAATCAGAAGAATATAAAAACTGATACTAAAAAGAAAAAAGTAACTATTAAGAAAAAAACAAGTTCTAAAAAATCTAATCAAAAAGAAATTATTAAGAAAAATATTACTAAAAAGAATGTTGTTAAAAAACAATCTACTAAGAAGAAAACAGTAAAAAAAGAACCAAAAGTAACTATTAAGAAAAAAACAACAAAGAAAAAAATCGTTAAACAACTTTCTAAACTAAAAGAAACAAAGATCAAAAAGGAAATAGTAGAAAAGTCTATTCTAAAAAGAAGTCATAAAAATCCAATAATTAAACCAAACTATAGAAATCATTGGGAATCATATCAAACTTTTAATCCAGGTGTTGTTAAGATTGGTGATGAAATTCATTTTCTGTATAGAGCAATTGGAAGTGATGGAGTTTCAAGACTAGGTTATGCTAAATCTAAAAATGGTTATGACATTCATGATAGAGAAGACTTCCCAGTTTATGAAGATAGTAGTGAGTTTAGTCCATATTCTTATTATTGTGCTGCATCAGGAGGAAGTTGGTCTGGAGCTGAAGATCCAAGATTAGTAAGAGTTGATGATGAAGATAAAATTTATGTTACTTTTACATCTTGTTCAGATGGTCTTAGAATGGGTATTTCTTCAATTGAATTAAAAGACTTTGTAAAGAAAAGATGGAATTGGAAAAAAACTTGGCATTTATCTCCACCAGGAGAAGTTCACAAAAACTGGGTTATTTTCCCAAACAAGATTAATGGCAAGTATGCAATAATCCATAGTATTAGTCCTGAGATTTCCATAGAGTATAGAGATACACTTGAAGTTGATGGAGATTACATTAAAAGTTATTTCAATCCTAATAAAAATGCTAAAAAAGATGATTTATACATAAGAGGGGCTGGTCCTCCACCTGTTAAAACAAAAGAAGGATGGTTATTATTCTATCATTATATGAATAGAGATGATATGAGTAAGTATAAAATTGGAGTTATGTTATTAGATTTAAAAAATCCAGAAAAAATAATTTCCAATCCGAAAATTCCTCTTTTAATACCTGAAGAATTATATGAATTAGAAGGTTTTAAGTCAGGAGTTGTTTATGCATCTGGTGCCGTAATTAAAGGTAAAAATTTAATTTTATATTACGGGGGAGCAGATAGTTTTGTCTGTGCTGCCTCAATAGAACTTAACAAACTTTTGAAACAAATAAAGTCTAAAGATAAAAAACCTATTAAACTAAAAATAAAAAAGGAGAATTGTAATGATAAAAAGATACATAAACAATCCGATTGTTTTTCCAAATAGAAAACTAATTTGGCAAATGGAAGGAACTTTTAATGGATGCCCAGTTGAAGATGAGAAAGGAATTTCTTTAGTTTATAGAGCATTATCAAGTAATTATTATCATACATATCCTAAAAGAAATTTAGAATTATCAACAATAGGTTTAGCAAGAAGTAAAGATGGATTGAATTTTAAAAATCATGAGAAATTTATTTCTCCAAGACATGAATGGGAAAGATATGGTTGTGAAGATCCAAGAATTACAAAAATTGATGGCAAATATTATATATTTTATACTGCATTATCAGAGTTTCCTTTTAGAGCTGATGGAATTAAAGTTGCTGTAGCGATAAGTAAAGATCTTAAGACTGTTTGTGAAAAACATTTAGTAACTCCTTTTAATGCGAAAGCAATGTGCCTATTTCCAGAAAAAATTAATGGCAAATACTGGGTTATTTTTTCTTATAATACTGATAACCCTCCTACAAAAATTTGTATGAATTCCGTTTCCAAAATAGAGGAATTATGGGATGAAAAGAAATGGAATAAATGGGAATTGAATCCGAAAAAAATTTCTTTAGAATTAGAAAGAGATAGAAGAGACCACGTAGAAGTTGGAGCTCCTCCAATTAAAACAAAAAACGGATGGCTTTTATTTTATTCATACATTAAAAATTATTTTTCAAAAAATAAAGTATTTGGTGTCGAAGCAGTTTTATTAGACTTAAAAGACCCAAGTAAAGTACTTGCAAAAACAGAAGGACCATTAATGGTACCAGAAGAATATTATGAGGTATATGGGGCAATACCAGATATTGTATTTCCAACCGGAGTTATAAGAAAAGATAATAGATTGTTTTTATATTACGGAAGTGCTGATACTACGACATCAGTTGCAGAAGTAGATGAAAAAAGAGTATTGGATATGTTAACTTTACCTAAAGAAATTAAAGAATTAAAATTAAAAAGATATAACAAAAATCCAATACTTAAACCAACCAATAACTCTTGGGAGAATTTTGCTGCGTTTAATCCAACTGCGATTTATTTAGATGGCAAATTTCATATTTTATATAGAGCTATGGGAAAGGATATGACCTCAACAGTCGGTTATGCAACAAGTAAGAATGGTTTTGATATTGATTATAGATGTCCAACTCCAATTTATATTCCAACTCAAGATTTTGAAAAGAAGAAACTTCCTAATGGAAATTCTGGTTGTGAAGACCCAAGAATTACTAAGTTGGGAGATAAGCTATATATGTTTTATACTGCTTATGATTCTATAAATCATCCAAGAGTTGCATTTACATGGATTAAAGTAGATGACTTCTTAAAACAAAAATGGAAATGGGCTAAACCTATTTTAGCATCACCACCTTATACGGATAATAAAGACGCTTGTTTATTCCCAGAAAAAATAAATGGAAAATATTATATCTTACATAGAACTGGAACAGGTATTGATTTATCCACATATAAGAGTTTACATTTTTGTGAAGATAACTTTCTTCAAGAAACAAAATGGCTTTCTAAAAGAAAAGGTTGGTGGGATGAAGTAAAAATTGGAATTTCCGCAACACCAATTAAAACAAAAAGAGGCTGGCTAGTATTTTATCACGGAATTAAAGATGATCATTCATATCATGTTGGTGCATTTTTATTGGATTTAAAAGATCCATTAAAAGTGATTGCTAGAACAGGAGCTCCAATATTTAGTCCTGAAGAAGATTATGAAAGAAACGGTATTGTTGGAAATGTTGTTTTCCCTTGTGGTGTTGTTGAAAAAGACGGAACATTATTTGTTTATTATGGTGGTGGCGACAAAGTAACAGGAGTAGCTACAATAAAAACAAATGACCTCTTGAAAAAGCTGATCTGATGTGAATCAGAGTTAAAAGAATTCACAATAAATAAAATGACTAATGCTAAAGAAATAATAAATAACGAATTTAGTAGTGCTAAAATACAAGATAGATTATCAAGTGTTTTAGGAAAGATGAAAAACGAAGCTTATTCAGAGATTTTAATATTTGATGAAAACAAGCTTAAGGGAATATTCTCACCAAATTATGCAACAAGATCTAAAATAGACATAGTTAATACAAAAGTTGATAAATTTACTAAACCAGCTAATTGTGTTACTGAAGAAACAGAATTAAAAGAAGTAATCAAGGAAATAATTAATTCTGATCATGATACAATACCAGTTAAAAAAAATCAAAAAGTTGTTGGAATAATTCATTCTCTAGATATATTAAATATCATTAAGAATGATCTTAAGAAAGTAAAAATCAAAGATGTTAAGAAAAAACAAAATAAAAAAGTATCTGAAAATGACAGAATTGGTAAAATTATAGAAATTCTAAATGATAAATCACTTCATGCTCTAGTGATATTAAATGAAAAGAAAGAAGCAACTGACTTAATAACTCATTATGACATTATGAGAAATATTAATTTCTTTAGTCATGGAAGAGATTCTGGTCAAAAGCATGGAACTATCTCTAAAGCATTTAAAGCTGAGAAGGATGATCTTAATGGCTTACCAGCATATGATTTTATTGAATACAAGAATTCAGCATCTCTTACATCAGAAGATAGCTTAGCTAAAGCAATTGATTTAATGATTAACAATGACGTTCTTAATGTTTTAGTTAAAGATGAACCATCAATAATTAGAGCAAAGGATATTTTGAGGTACTACAATGGCAAATTCTGAAATTAAAACAGAAATTTTTGGTTTAAATGAAACCACAGTTAGTGATGAAACAAAATCCCTTGTTGAAGATATTGTGAATAAATCTGCTAAAAAATTTAGTAGAAAAATAAATAATGATGCTGAATTAAAAGTTATGATAAAGCAATATAAGGCAGCTCAACCGGATAAAGAACATAAATATTCAATAACTGTACATCTTAATTTTCCAGGTGAAACTATTAGTGTTGATAAGGCAACAGATTGGGATCTTAAAATTGCTATTCAAAAAGCAATGAAGGACATGGAAAATAGACTTCAAAGTATTTACCATTAATTTTTTATTTTTTTAAAATTATTTCTCAAAAAAATTTAATTCTCCCTAATTATAAAATAGAAAAATATAAATACTCAGAAATAAAGTATTGTCGGTTTTCATCAAAAAAAACAAATTATGAAAAAGTCTTGAAAATAAGACTTGGACATTAATATTCAAAAAGTAATGACAAATTAAAAAAATCATTAACTAAAAGGAGGAGAAAATGGCAGCAGCAAAAAAAGCAGTTAAAAAAGCACCAGCTAAAAAAGCACCAGCTAAGAAAAAATAAACTTTTACAAAACTAGAGGCAATACGGAGAAAATGTAAAGCCTCTCTTATTTCTAATATTAATTTACTTAAGAAAAAAATTACTAATTTATCAAAATCAAATAAACTTTAAATAAAAATATGTTTTTAATATTAATTTTAGATGTACTTGCCAAACCTTAAACCCAATTCTAGATTATTTGAAAATATCAAC
>JAHWHN010000033.1 GCA_019323235.1 Candidatus Woesearchaeota archaeon
GACTATAGTATCTAATAAGTTTATTAGTAGTTTCTTTTACCGCCTGCGATGTTAGTATAAGATAGAGTTTTACCGCCTGAAGATTCTGCGCAGATGCAGAGTGGGTGTGAGAGATTGAGATTATCTTCAATATTAAAGACTTTATTAGCTATACTATCAGGGTAGTTATAACCTAGATGTACTTGAATTTCTTGTTCGTTGAATGCTTCATTAAGCACTACTTTGCAGGGAACGTTCTTTTTCTTAAGAGCGTTTATTACTAAATCGTATTCATGTTTTAAATCCATAATTTATTAGTTAGTTTAAAAGAGTTTGTTCAACATCATAGAGTGTGTAGGCGAGCATTGATTTTTCAAATTCGTCTACTGATTCATGTTTATAAACATCCAGGGCTTTTTGAAGTAATTGGACGTCTTTTAAACTAAGATAAACATTTGTACCTTCTTTCATAATTATAATTTTTTAAATTTGTAATAGTTAAATATAACCAAAAAGATTGGGATAAAAAAATTTTTAACATTTTTTAACATTTTGTATAGAGTATTGGAAGAGTGCAAGTTGAAAAGTTGAATGTTTAGTTTGTCCCTAAGGGATGAATGGGAGTTTTTTAACATTTTTTAACAGTTTAGATTTTTAAGTTTAGAAGTTTTTGGTTATATTTAATTATACAAATTTAAAAATTATAATTATGACAGATCAAGAAAAATTAAAAAAGATTAGAGATTATGTTGAGAGTATATCTTCTCAATCTATTGAAATTATTAAGAATGATTCTTTCGAAGATTTAGAAGAAAGAAATATTGCAGAGGGTACTTTAAGTGTATCACAATCAGTTTTAACTATTTTAAATTCTTAATATATGCTTATTTATAGAAAGTCACCATTTACGGGTAGAACACATAGTATGGATATTGACATTACTGAAGAGCAGTTGGTTGCTTGGCGTATGGGAGAGTTAATACAGAATGTAATGCCTCATTTGAGTCCAGATGAAAGAGAGGTTTTAATGACTGGGTATAATGCAGAAGATTGGGAGAAGTTATTTGATATACTTTCTTCTTAATGAGTGTTTGATTAAGAAGAGGGCAATATAAACAAACGGTAAATAGAACACAAGTACGGAGTAGTACAGAAAGGGCATATTGTTTTTATAGACAATGGAAGAGTATACTCCATGGTGTTAATAGAGAGAAATTAGAGAATGATGCAGGTTGGAGTATACCCTCTGCGAATCTTTTGAATTCGAACCGTTTGAATTTGTAATAGTTAAATATAACCAAAATAATTGGGAAATAAAAATATTTTGGTAAGTTTTTTACGATAGAAATGAATTTTTTATTTTTTGAATGTTTAGTTTCCCCCTAAGGGACGAATCAAACAGTTTTTTCACTCTTTGTTATCTGTTAATATATTATACATAAAGAAAAATAGATTCAAATCTCGTGAGGTTAACATGGTAGATGTTATATACTAAACATGTCTTAACAGTTAACCTCACGAGATTTGAATCTAGATATAGAGTAATATGATACTACATAAAGAGAATAGCCGTGTAGTCTGGTGAGTTATAGAGGTTTATAAGTTATTGGAATCCAATGGATTTTTTATAGAATGTTTTGAGAATTTGTAAGAAATTTGAAAGATTTGTTAGACAATCGGATAAGAATGTTGGAAGAATCTAGAAAGAAGCATAAAAAAACTCCTAAGAATCTGCGTAGAGATTAATAGGAGATAAACCTTTGTATTCCGCGGTAAATGGTTTATTTTGTCTACCTTAAGAGAGGAACCGGCTCAAACGGTATTTGGTAGTAGTTGTTAACCGGAGGAATTTCGCCCCAACCCCAATATTGTTTTTAATCTTCATCTTCGTCTTCCCAATCTTCGGCACCTTCACGTACGTCACCCCATTCTTGAGAGAAATCGTCCATGTCAATTTCAAGTTCTTCAATGAAAGTTTCAACTTCATCCGGAAAATATCCTTCTTCATCTTTATCGCGATTTGATAAACCAGTCATTTTTCCCCAGTTTCTATCAACAAATCGAGCTGCATCAAAAGATGAATAACATTCTCCGTATTCTTTAATAAATTGTTCTTTGTACATATTGGTTATTTTTTATTTATAACGTTTCTTAAACGTATACGATGTCCTTGTTTTACCCATATAGTGCATTCTCCTGCACCACATATATCATATGATGTTTTATATGGGATATTATTTTTTTCACAAACTTCCATTACTTTATGACCGTATTCCCATGATTGTGGTTCTTCGGTACGAATATCAACAAACATTGTAAAGTAATGATAGCTTTTTGGTATATAGTCTGGTTTCATTACTTAGGTATTTTATATTTTAATTATTTCAATTCCAAATCCAGAAGCTTCTTTAAATGAATTTGATACTTTATCATATTCAATATCAGGAATTGTGCCACCTTCAATACTTAATTGGATTCTATCATTATTTCCAGATTTAGATGAATACAACATTGTAGAAATCACTGTAGCAACACCAGATTTACCATTAAACTTCCTATAATATGCTACCTTATCATCAAGGTTTAAACCTCTCAGTTTCACTGGAGTGCTTTGTATACCGGTATCTATTTTAACAAATTTATCATTTGCGTTATTTAAAATTTCTTTAGGTGTTTTGTCTGCAGGATTATCTGTATTTAGAGAGTTTGAAATTTCTTTTTTCGCTTTTTCAATATTTGAAAAAGTATTAGGATATTTTTTCTTAATTTTTTTAGATTCCTGTAATTTGATAGCTTCTGCTGGTGACATATTACCAAACTTTTTTCTGAGATTTTCTAAAGCCATAGCACCAGTTGAATTTAAGTAATAATATTTGTCATCTTTATTTAAAAGAACTGTTGCCCAACCTTCAGTTTTATCAAAACGTCTCCATGGAGAATTAGGATTAGGACTTTTAAAAATACCAGACCAATAACCTCTATTATATGTTCTATCATATTTTCTATTAGAACCAAGTTCGAAAGCGAACTTAATTATTTCATTATAAGTAGTACCTACTTGACGTGCGTTTTGATTAGATTCAATTAATTCTAATACTTTGTATTGTTTGTAACCTTTTGGAAATTTTAACATAGTTTATTATTTTTAAATTTGTATAGTTAAATATAACAAAAAACTCCGACTTTAGAAAATCGGAGTTGTTAAAAAATGTTAAAATTTTAGTTAAAATTTTCAATAAAGTTAAGTAATTTTCTTGAATATTCAAGAGCCTCATCCGGTATAATTGAATTTCGGAATCTTGAATAATAAGCATATCTTGGAGCATTTTCTTCTTTTTCAACAAGTTCTTGCATATTAATTTTTTTTCCGGAAAGTTTATAAATTGTATCTTCTAAAACTGCCCATGGATTTTCTTTATCTTTTGCAAGTTTTTCCACATTATGAATAAATTGTTTTGTCATGGCAAGGTTTGGTTCCAATGTACCAATGGTTTTAAATAAGTACATTAACAATTGTTCATTTGTCTCAAAAGAAAGTCTGTGATTTCTTGAATTTAAATTTCTTAAATTCTCAGAATTTGGTCTAAAATAATAAACACCAACTAATTTGGTTTTGTTATAAGTATCAATAGGATAAACTCTTAAAACAATAACATGACCATGTAATAATCCTGTATTAAAACAGTATTGTGCTGTGTAAGTTCCTTTTGTATTAGGAATAACAGGTAATTTTGTTATTTGAGCATTTTTAAGATTTGCAACTTTGTCAAGTAATGAAATGATTCCTTTTTCGTTCATAATATTTATTTTTAAATTTGTATAGTTAAATATAACAAAAAACTCGGACTTAAGGAAATCCGAGTTGTTAAAAAATGTTAAAAAATTAATAAGTTTTTTTGATTTCGTAAATTTCCCTGGATGGATTTAAAACTGCATATTTAAATGCAGGTTCCTCATTTCCCCAATATTTTCTTCCGGCTTTAATATCATCTTTAATATAACCATGGAATAATATAAACATTTTGATATATTTTTTGGCAGTTTCTCCGGTTAATTTTAAAATGTTATATGCAATAACCTTTGCCATA
>JAHWHN010000034.1 GCA_019323235.1 Candidatus Woesearchaeota archaeon
AAAAGATTAGCGGAAATTTTTACAACCATTAATTACAAAAATGAAATTTCACTTAACAAATGCAGTTTTTGCTGTAAGGATACGGTTAATTGGAGTATTAAAGATGAAAGCAGACAGGGAAAAAATTATCTATTCAAATTAGAGGGAGAATGTCCTGGTGGATATCAACAAACTCCTGGACTTATGGAAATTATGATGTCAAGCGATGGTAATGTTGTTAATTATAAAATTATTAAGAACAACAGACACGGAATGGAATCATTCCATATGTAATCTTTTTAAACTATGTTATATTACCATTCTTTATGACTTTAGAAGATGAATTACTAAATCAAATAAACGTGAAAATATTCATATATTCAGAAACTGAATTTAAGAATTTTGTAAGTATGTACTGCTCTGATTGTTTAGGCGGGGATTATACACCTTATGATAATATTCAGTATGGGTATAGCCCTGAAAATAGTAAACATTACGCTTTAGGCAGATTTTTATTGCCTGAAAATAATTACAGAGTTAAAGTTGAATGTGAAGGATTTAAATCAAAAAATAAAATGTATACTATCAATCAGGATCAAGAAATATATTTTGATGCTTCTGAAATAAATATACCTATTGAAGAATAATCTTTTTAAGTTATATTTCATTACCTTTCTTTATGACATTAGAGGATGAATTATTGGATAAACTTTTAGAAGTAATAAACCTAAAAAAACTAGATTTGTATAATACTAATATTTCGGAATTATCAAAACTAAAAGGTTTAAATCTAGAATACTTGAATCTTGATTGCACAAAAGTTTCAGATATCTCTGCTTTGGAAGGGATGCCACTTAGAGAATTGCACTTGTTAGCAACAAGTGTTTCAGACATATCATACTTAAGAGGAATGCCTCTTCAAGTTCTAAACTTGGATTGCACAAATGTTTCTGATATTTCTGCATTAGAAGGAATGCCACTTAAGAGATTGCAATTGTATAATACAAAAATAACAGACATTTTTCCATTAAGCGGGATGCCATTAGAAAATTTAGATATAAATTCTAACAATATATATGACATCTCACCTTTAGAAGGAATGTCTTTCAAAAAATTAAATATATCCTATACTAAAATTGAAAATCTTTCTTATTTGGAAAAAATTAAAGCTGAAGAACTTATAATGGAAGGATTAAATCTGGATAACCTGAAAGCTTTTTAAGTTATATTTCATTATCTTTCTTTATGACGCTAGAAGATGAATTGATAAGAGAACCTAATTTAATAGTTAAACTATTTAATAAAAATCCCTTTAAAGATAAAGTTAGGGCTTACATTTCTGACTATTTTGAAAATGAGTGGACTGAAATTAATAATATAGATTATGAGGTTTCAAATGGATCCCATCTTGCTTTAATCAAATCACACATCAATAATGGAACTTATTCTTTGAAAGTTGAATATGAAGGTTCAGTTTTCGAAAGAAAATTCACATATACATCTCACAATGAAGACCCAAAATACATTGGTATTGCAAGATTTATGCTAGAATATAAATCCGGATTTTTCTCTAAGAAAATAATTGAAAGAGATAAAATTATTTTTTAGAATAGCTTTTTAAGTTAAGTTATATTAGCTATTCTATGACATTAGAAGATGAATTGTTAGAATCAAAAAAAAAGAAAAAACCCAATTTAGAAATTTATTTAGAATACAAAAAACCTTTTACTTCTGATGTTAAAGTATACCTTTCTGATTATTTTAAAAATGGAGAGTGGGAAGAAATTGAAATCGAATATAAAATTAGAGAGTTAGATAATAAACAAATACATGTGGCTGTTGCTAATGCTAGAGTTGATGAAAGCACATACTCATACAAAATAATTTCGGAAGGATTAGAATATGAAAATAAATTTACTATTGATTCAAGTTCTATGCCTAACGGATATAGTTTAGATTCTAAGATGAAAGTTATTATCAATCATTCTATCGAAGGAATTTTTTTCAAAAAAATAGTTAAAAATTTCAATAATATTACCAGCAGATAAGTTATAATTCATTCAATTCATCGATAATTAAAAGTTTAGAATATCTTTTTAAATTAAGTTCTATTAGCTATTCTTATGACAACACT
>JAHWHN010000035.1 GCA_019323235.1 Candidatus Woesearchaeota archaeon
CAGTTATTGATAAAGTAGTTCTTGCTTCAGGTGCAGTAATGATTGTTGTGGGTGTTGGACTTACAGTTAGTGGTTTTGGTTCAGCAATAGGAGTTCCTTTAGCTGCAGCTGGTTTTGCACTAGATGCGGCAAGTATTACTAATGAGTGTTGGATAGAAAACGGAGGAGGACGTAACTGGAATGGTTGTTATTTAGATGTTGGTGTAACAATCGGTTCATTTGGAATTGGAAGATGGATTATAGGTCCTTTGTTTAAAAAACTTGGAACGCATCTTGCTGTTAAAAGGATAGTTCAAAATTTAGATGAACTTGGAGAACATATTCCTCATAGAGTTTTAAATGATGTATTGAGGAATAGTGATGATGCAGGGGAGTTAGCTATTAGATTAAGTAAGGGTGTTGATGCATTGAAAAGTAAAAATATTCCTCTTGAAGACTTATTCAAACAATCTTCTAGAAGTATAGATGATGTGAAAAGATTAAACATTATTTTAAACATTGGAGATTTATTTACAAGAAATTCAGAGTTTGCAGAAAAAGCTTTAATGGGAATGAGCAGATATAATAACTTAGAAAAAATGGTTCTACTTAGTAGAATTAATGAAATTGACACTGCTTTCAATTTAGGGTCAGGCTATATTGAAGAGATTAGATTTGTAAGTTATCTTCCAGAAGGCACTCTTGGAAGAACATTAGAAGGAGTTATTGAAATAAACGTAAAAGCAAATTTTGATGAAATTGTAGGTAATGTAATCAGTCATGAATATGGACATAACTACATTACAAAAAAATTAGGTGGAAAACAAATTTGGGATTTTATGGGTAACCCTGCTGGAAGTAGACAATATCTTGAATCTTTTGATGAGTTTTTAACTGAAAAAACAGCAAGAGATATTTTTGACTTACACATACATAGTGATTTATTGAAAAATGCAGATGATGTATCTAAGTTTAGGTTCTATTATTTAGAAATATTTTCAAGTCCAGATCCTGCCAAAAGATTAAGTGTAGCTAATAAAATGGTTGAAATGCTTGCAGTATCTAAATATCATGATCCCTTAAGATATGATTTTATGCTAGATGCGTTAGAAGATGGAACTGAACTATCTCATAAAATCATATATGCTTCAGAAGCTTATGCTGATGCTGCAAACATAATCACAGAAACGAATAAAAGACAAATACTAACGGGAATACAAAACCACGTAATGGACATTGAAGAAATAACTAAAAGGATAATAGTTAGAAATGAATAATATTAAAAAACTTAATGGATTTAGAATAATTTATTTATTTAAAGAAGACATAAGTTATGAGAAGTTCTTAAGTAAGAGTGATTCTTTTTTTAAATTAGAGAAGGAACTATCAAAAGAAGATTTTGAATTATTAAGTATTTGCATATATGAAGTATTAAATAAAATATTTAAGGAACCAAATTTCTTTGAAAAAGAATATCCCAACAACATGCCTTTTTTTTATGAAACACTTAATTTAATCTATAATAATGAAAAATTATTTGAAAATAAGGAAAAAATCACATTTGAGGAATTCATAAATAAATTTAATAAAGGAGAAATTAAAAAACCTTGCTTTCAAATTATTTATTTTTTACTTTTGAATTTGAATAAAGAAATTGTTAAAAATTTTAGAGCAGATCATGAGTTTTATAACATTTATAGAGAACAATTTAAATACAAAGAATTACAAAATAACCATTTTGTATTAAGGACTAAAACAAAAGATCCAATCATCAATAATGTAGAAGAATTGATTAAAAATGAGAAAGATTTTTTTCCAATTTGTGAATTAAATGATATTAAGATAAAAAAATTAAGTGAAAAGTATCACGATAAATTCTCAATAAATTATGATGAATTTCTAATAGCTCTAGAAGTCTCTAAAAAATTAATTGAAATTTCTTTAAAAAGAAAAATAAATCTCAATGAAGATATATTCCAAGAGATTAATAAAATATCTGAGAAATATGATTCTGAAGATTTTCTTTTTAATAAATGTCATAAATTATCTATGTTTATAATTATATACGTCTGCTTTGATTTAAACCTAAGAAATATAATTCTGGATGATTTTAGATATGAAGTTACTACAAAAATGATCAAAAAAATGAAAAAGCAACCAGGAAAAGATATTAAAAGTTTTACTGAAAAAAGCAAATCAATAATTGAAAAAGCAGATACTATTTGTAATGAATGTGAATCTAAAGATGTTATTTATAAAACAAATACAAAAGAATTTATTTGTCGAAAATGTGGTAATATTTTTTACTTGAAAAACGAGGAAAATAATGAAAACAACTAAACTATTAATGGGAATTTGTATTTTTATACTTCTTTTAAATAGTGTTTATGCCATCTCACAACCATTTGAAACATCTTCAGTATCAAGAATAGTTGGTAATTCAATTGAAGATATGAAAAATCAACTTCAAAAAACAGGAGATGATTTAAAATTTGAGAAATACATACAAGCAGGACAATATGATTATGGGCATTATACTGGAGAGGAAATTCCTAAAAAATATATAGTGTTAGACCAAGGAGGTTTAATATGAATGATATAATTATTAAAAATATTAATCTTGGTAAAAAATATTCTAAAAATATTAATAATATTCTTAAAGAAATGGAAAATAAAAAAGATTTAGAATCTAATATTATAAATCTTGAAAATTTAAATTTCGACGAAGAAATAGATAAGAAAGCACTTGAAGTTGCAATTTTAGCTTTGAGAAAGGATGTTAATCATTTTAAAGAAGAAGTTCTTAAATTATATTATAAAAACAAATCAAATAGACTTATTAACTCTAATGAAGATTTTGAATCATTTAAAAAAAGATGGTTATCTGAAGGAAATATTTTATTAATTAAATCCTTGGCAATAATTATAGGATATTTATTAGAAATGAATATTAAATCAGAAGAACTTATTTTTAAAATGTTCTCTGAACCAACAAAAAAAAGATGAATACAATTTTTAATACTAATAATTGAAAGAATATTTGATAAAGAATAACTTAAAAAAATAGTTTCAGATTGACAGATGAATAAAAAGTTTTAAAGTAAGGCCCAAACCAATAATTCAAAAAGCAGATTCTATTTGTAATTAATGTAGATCTAAAGATGTTCTTTATGATTCAGCTAACAAAGAATTTATATGTCGAAAATGTGGTAATATTTTTGATTTAAATGAAAAAGAGAAGATTTATAATGAAAAATCAATAAAAACATTTATAAATAGTTTAAAATTCTCAATTATAAAATGGCAAGAAATATTGGTACATTTAGAACAAAGACAAGGTATAAGTTCAAAAAAGAACGAAGAGAAAAAGGTAAGATCAGTCTTAGCAAGTTCTTTCAAAAGTTTAACATCGGAGATAAAGTTTGTCTTTCTGTTGAATCTGCAATTCAAAAAGGTATGTATCATCCTAGATTTTATGGTAGAATCGGAGAAGTTGTAGGTAAGAAGAAAATATGCTATGAAATCAAAATCAAAGATGGTGGAAAAGAGAAAATTTTAGTATCTCACCCAGTACATCTTAAACCAGTTAAAAATTAAAATATGCTAACAAACTTTATGTTTGTAGCATTTCAAAATAACGGAGATAAGTGATGAAACCTAAAATAATCGAAGAAAAACCTATGAGTATGGTTGAAGTAAAATCTGAACTTCAAAAAATCAAAAAAAGAGATGAAGAACTTAACTTCAGAGCAAATAAAACTGAAGAATATTTCAATTCTTTCATGACTTTATCAGCAAAAGATGGAGCAGAGTTAAAAGAAAAATTAACTGCTTTAGATGTTCCTAGATTAAAAGAACAACATATTATCAAAATCATTGACACTTTACCAACTAGTGAAGATGAATTAAAAATGATTCTACAAGGTTACACAATTACTATCAATAAAGAGAATGCTGATAAGATAGTAAAGTCTGTTTCTGAGTACGTTAAAAGTAAGTAATTTTTGTATAAAATCAGAATTTTCATTCTGAGTTTTTTATAATTTCTTTACCAAAAAAGAGATAGCTTTAAATACTTGATATACTAATCTATTCTTAAGGGGTATTAAAATGTTAGAGAAAAAACCACAAATAAGAGAAGAAGAAGCTATAGTCTTAGACTTCTTACCAAATGGACACGCATCAGACAATAGACCAAGTCATATGAAGACTCCAATAGCTCAAGCTCTAGGTAAGAATCATTTTGTGTTACTTGAATTAGTACCTAAAAAAGGAATTTTCTTACAACCTTATGAGGAAGTTTATATTGGAGAAGGTAAAAGAGAAAAAGTCCATCACATACTTGGTAAAATTAACAGAGATAAATTAACTTCAGCTGCAAATTCAGAATTAAATTTCGTAATTGAAGATTTAGTTAAAAAGAATGAAAAAAGATTCGTTGAATTTTTCAATAAAGCTCAACCACTATCTACTAGAATGCACCAGTTAGAATTATTACCTGGTTTAGGAAAGAAACATATGTGGGAAATTATTGATGAAAGAAAAGCTGAACCTTTTATTAGCTATGAGGATATTAAGAAAAGAGTAAAGTTAATGCCAGATCCTGCTAAATTAATCATAAAAAGAATTTTATCAGAAATTGAAGGAGATGAGAAACACAATATCTTTGTAAAATAATTTTTCTTTTATTTTACTATTTTTAATTCATATTTTTAAGGATATAATATTTATAAATGACAATAAGCAAGTTAAATTTATATTTTAGACAATCAAAACATTTATAAAGATATTAACTTAATTTTAATAATAATCGAGGGATCGGAGGATAGATAAAATGGGAATTTTTTCACAATTAAAAGAAAGGATGTCAAAGCCTTCTGAGGAAGACTTTAACGAAGAACCACATGAAGAATATGTGGAATTATCAACAGATGAGGAGATAGAAAGTAATTCTAAAATCATAGTTAGACCTTTTACTTTAGATTATTTTGAAGATATTAAGCCAATTGTTGATGCTATGAGAACTGGTAACACTATTGCTTTAATCAACATTAGACCTTTAAAGGAAAAGGACATTAGTGAATTAAAAAGAGCTGTTGAAAAATTAAGAAAAACTTGTGATGCTTTAGAAGGAGAAATTGCAGGATTTACTGAAAACTTAATTATTGCAACACCAGCCAAAGCTAAAATTCATAAAGTTAGAAAAGTTCAAACTTCTAACGAAATGAACATAAGAAATAACGAAGTTTCTTTTTAATTTTATTTTAAAAAGATTAATATGATGTATGAAGATAGACACGTTGTAGGATTTGTTGAAGAGGTATCTCTTCTTAATGAAAACAATGAAGTTATAAAAGGATTTGAAAACATTAAGGCGAGAATTGATTCTGGAGCTACAATAGGTTCTATCGACAAATCATTCATAGAAAAAATAAAGCCTAAAGAAATAGGCAAAAAATTAGTTAAATCCAGTCATGGTGTTACTAGAAGAGTTGTTGTTGAATTAAAGATGAATTTAGCAAACAACATTGTTTCTGGAAATTTTACTGTTATTGATAGGAGTCACATGACTTATCCGATTCTAGTTGGACAAGATGTTTTATTAAAGGATTATATTATTGATCCTAAAAAAAATAAAAAAGAATAAAATGAAAGCAGCATTATTTAGCATGGGAAGTGTATCATCCAAAAGAGTAGTTGAAGCTATGGCAAAATATTTTGATGAAGTAGTTCATTACGATATTAGAAAAGTTGAAATGAGAATTGGTAAAGGTGATCCTCAATTATTTTACGATGGTGAAAGATTTGAAAATGATTTCAAATGTGTTTATTTAAAATCTTCATTTAGATATGCTTTGGTTCAAAGAGCACTTGCTACATTTTTTCAGGGACAAGCATACATGCCAATAAAGCCGTCTGCTTTTACTATTGTTAATGATAAAATCTTTACTCACTTAGCTTTAGAAAAAAATAAAATTCCTACACCAGAGACATACATCACTCCAACTGTTGATGCGGCCAAAAAATTATTAAAAAATATTAATTTCCCAATCATTCTTAAAATTCCTGGAGGAACACATGGTAAAGGTGTTATGTTCGCCGAATCTGTAGCTGCTGCATCCGGAATTTTAGATACTTTAGAAGGTTTAAAACAATCAGTTCTACTTCAAGAATATATTGAAACAGAAGGTACTGATATTAGAGCAATTGTTGTTGGAGATAAAGTTGTTGGTTCAATGGTAAGAAAAGCTGCTAAAGATGAAAAAAGATCTAATCTACATTCTGGAGGTATGGCTGAGATTATTGAACTAGATTCTAAAAGTAAGCAAATTGCAATCAAAACTGCTAAAGCCCTTAATTGTCATATTTGTGGAGTAGATATTCTTGAAAGTCTTAGAGGACCTTTAATTCTTGAAGCTAATTTATCACCAGGTTTACAAGGAATAATGGAAGCAACAGGAAGAAACATTGCAGACGATATTGCTAAATTCCTATATGAAGAAACAATAAAATTCCATCAAGAAAAACATGAAGATAATACTGCAGAAAATATTATTGAAGAAGTTAAAGGAAGTTCTGAAAATCAAATTATATCTCAACTAGATTTTAGAGGAGAAAGAATTTTATTATCACAATTGGTTTCTAAAATGTCAGCATTTAATCCAAGCGATGATGTTGTAATAAAAGTTAAGAAAGGTAAAATTACTGTTGAAAAAAACTAATTTTGTTTTTCTCTAATTAATTTTTTAGGTAAGTAATTACTTAAAATAATATCTCTAAATACTTTTATATTCTCTTTTGAACTTGATGAAACATCTAATTCTTTAACTAAATTATCTAATCTTTGATTTAATGAATCTGCAATTAATGGTAAAGAATATCTCATATAGTCTTCATGCTGAGCAGTAAAATGTCCAAGATGTTTATTACTAATTCCTTTTTTAATATCTTTTCTAACATCTTCAATTAATTTTAATCTATTATGAATTGTTCCAAATAAATCAAAATCATCATAGAATTCTGTAACATATCTTAAATTTCTATCACTTCCATCTGGCTTTAAAACTCCAGACCATAACTCTTCTTTTTTGATTGGATGTAACCCACAATACCTTTCAGCGAAATTCATAAATCTAACATGATCTAATAAATGATTATCTAATACTTTGAAGTGACCAGCATCAATAAACCAAGTTTTAAAATTTTCAGAAGGATAACTTACTAAAATGTTTGTTCCATTCATATCCCCATGAGATAAAGTTCTATCTCCAGAAAGTAATTTGTTTGATAAATTGTATTGAAAAATACTTGATATTTCTTGAAATAAATCTCTATCATTACTTGCATTAGGATTTATTCTATAACAAGATTGTTTGAAATCCTCATTTGCATTTTTCTGAGTGAAAGATATACCGTCTCTTTTTGCAAAATCAGAATACTCAGCCAAGTATCTTTGACCTATAGCGTGAAATTTCTTAATCATTTCATTAACTGAATGAAATATATCATTTCTTTTTTCCATGCTTGGAATTTTTGGCATATTATTTAATTTTTGTTCAAATGCAGAGATTTGTGATCTAATCTCTTCAGCACTACCACTATCAGGACCAGACATTAAACTAAATCTTAATTCTTCTAATCTTGAATTGTAGATATAATTTTGATGCATTTCTTTAAATGTACCCATTAAAGTATAATTATCATTACCCAATCTTTCAACTCTTCTAAAACCTTTCAATACTTCTAAAGTCTTTTGTTCATCTTCATTTAAACTACTTAAATGAAATGAATCATAGAAAGATAATTTTTTTTCTAAATCATTTGCTTTACGATATAATTCTCTTTTATCTGATGAATAATCTTGATAAGCAAAATAAGAAGGAAATAATTCAAATAAATTATGACCAAGTATTTTTTCTTGAACTATTACTTCTGCACTACCATCATTAAAAGAACATAATTTTTCAGGAAAGCCTTCAAATCTAACATTATCATCATTAGGTAATTTTGATAATTGCATAATTCTAGGCATTACTTCATTATAACAGAATTTTTCATTATCAATTCTTTGCCATTTTTTAATTTTATAAGCAGAAGACTTAATCTTTTCAGGATCGTAGACTCTAACGATACATGATAAATTTTGAATAGATTCAAAACCAGATAAGTAATATTTAGCATCACAAGAATAGACTCCAATTACTGCATCACTTAATGGTTTTACAGTTGAACCACCATCTCTATACATATCCTTAGACTGACCTGTAATTTTATGTAAAATGTAAGGAACGTCTCTATGTAAATTTCGAGATATAGGTACTTCTACGGTTTCGTCTTTCGTCGGTTCACTCATCTGTAGTAAAAAGTAGACTTTATTTATAAAGATTATTGGTTAATTTATAAATTTTTAATGAAAATAATGAATTTAATTAAAAAAAATAAAGAAGTCTATTAATTATAGACTATGTGTAGTGTTTCATGTAATTCAAAGAAAATCCAAACCATTCTTTCAATAATAATACTGATTTCAGGAGTTCTTTTTACTTTGGATTCATTTATTATTTCTATGTATTTATCTCTTTTCTCAGACAACTCATAAGCTAAATCCTTATTCTTTGAATGAAGAGCTTTCATTACATCTAAATAATGTTTATTTAGATTAGAAATTAATGATGATAACTCTTCTTTTGTTGATTTATCCGTTACAGACTTCATATTTTCAGAGATTACCTTTAAAGAATGAGCTATTCTTTGTATAGCAAAATTAAATCTATAATATTTGAAAATTTCATCCAAACTAAGATCTGTTTTTTTGATTAAAACAGTATTTTTTGAAATTGCTTTAAATACTTTTAATAAAAGTAAATAAACTCTCTTTACGCTATTTTGTCTTTCTATTAGATCATCATAATTAACAAATTCTGGGTCCATTAAATCAACAAACATAGATCTTGTAATAATGTCTTCTTTCTTAAAATAATCAACAATCTTAATGTCTTCCACTTTCAAGAAATCTCTTGCAATAATCTTTTCAGCAGATTGTTCCATTATTTCTAAAGCTATTAAATTATGAATTACTTTTACAATATCTTTTGCATATTTATGTAAGTTTTTACCTTTTAGAACAATATAATCATTATAATTTACAAAAGCTGAAGAAATTTCTCTCTTGATTAACTTAAACTCTTTATTATCAACATTAATTATCGCTTTTCTTTCTTCCTTGTCTTCATTTTTCTCTTTTGGCATAATTATTAGTTTATCAAAATCTTGCTCTAAATAAACTAAATCGCCCTTATTTAAGCTATTCTCTGTCAACCAATGTTTTGGTAATGAAACTACATGAGATGACTTACCAAATGCAATTATTCTTCTAAAGTCCATGATATAACCCCCTATATGCAATACATATATGTATATATAGAAATATGTTTTTATTAATAAAGCTTTCTTTTATATATAGCAAATACTATATAATTAAAATATAATCTAATAAAAAATTATTAAAAATATAATGAAAATAATAAAGAATAATGAAAATATAGAAAAATAAGAAATATTTAACTAAGCATGGAATAAATATTCTTCATATTCTTCCTTCTTCCAACCTTTCTTCAATAATGCTTTCTCAATTTCTTTCTTTGAGAAACCTTCTTCCAAAGTTGAATCAATATAAGCCTTCAATTCAGGTTTTATCTTAATTGCTTCTTTCAATGGATTTGCAATATTAGCCAGCTTATCTAGAGATTCTTGATCTTCTTTTGGAATAAATGAATCTTCTTTTTGAATAAATGAAGATGGTTGTTTAGCAGGCCTAGCTTGAACATTCTTCCTTATTGCTGATCTTAAAGGAGTTTCCTTTTGTGGTGGAATATATACTTTTTCTCCCAAATCTGGATTTTCATAAAAGTACTTATTAACTTGATCTTCATTCCAACCAGCATTAACTAATGCAATTTTAATATCCTCAACTTTAAATCCTTTAGCTAAAGTATCTTTAACATATTTATCCATTCTTGGATCTATATGGTATTCGTGAAGCCTATGTCTTAAATGATCATAATATACATATGCTAAAGCTACAATTAATAATATAGCTATTATTATAAAAATATACATGAATATGCCACTTGATTCTTCCGCAACTGGTTCCGGTTCAGGAGCAGGTGGAGGAGGTATATACTCTTCTCTTACAACTGGTTCTGGTTCTACCACAATTGGTTCTGGAGTAATTACAACAGGTATTTCACAAACAGCTCTCTCTATTGGTTTTACACTTGTATCATTACAAGCAAATTCTTTAAAGCAAGATCTTGTTTTATATCCACCAATACAAGGTCCAAATTCAGTACAAATCCATCTTGTAATACATGCAGCGTTATCCCTTGGAGAAGTTGAACCATCATCTCTTCTAGAACCACCACCTCTTCTAGTTGTTGTGCCAGTACTATCATCCACACAAGCATTATATCTACAAATTTGACCTGAAGGACAATCACCATTACTAGAACAGTAATTTGGATCATCTACACATTGCCCAGCAGAATTACAAATCTGACCAGCATCACACTCCGCATTATTTGAACAAGTGTTAGTTGTAATTGTTAAGTTTGAAGCATCTATTTTAACATAAACAAATCCGCTTCCATCATAATTAATTGTGAATTTTTCATAACCTACAAATTTAAAATCAATTGGATCATTTAAAGCAATCTGATCTGAATTAATTAAAATTGATTCTTGAATTTTACTTCCTGAAATAGTAGTTGTTACATCATTAACAAAACTAGGGCCTCTTATAGTTAATTCAACACCTTCTAATCCAGTAACATCACCATAAATTTGAACAGGGAATTCAGGTATTGCTAAAACGAAAGATAATGAAAATAAGATAGCTAATACAATTAATGTTGATTTTGACATACTAATTCCAAAATTATTTTTTCTAACCATTTTATTCTAATCTCACCCAATAACCAATTCCTCTTTCTAATTCATTATTTGTTGCATTAACAATATAATTACTAATTAAAGGAACATAAGCATTATTTTCAAATGAATACATTTCTATAATCTTACTTAATATGTTTGCTTCAAAGTATTCTGAAACAGTAGTTGTATTACTCTCAGTTTCTATACCAATTAAATTCCATCCACTCACTAATTGAGTTTTATCAGTTGGCAAAGTTCCATTAATTATTAATGTTGATGAACTATTTACATTTACCCAATAAGCTTTTCCTTTATTAATTTGGTATAAGTTAGTTGGTATTTTTACATCTGAGTTGTAAACTCTCCAAATACCATTTTCATAATTTAAAATTCTTACTAATGATTTTTCAATAATTTGTTCTTCAAATACATCTAATAAAGAAGTACTTTGAGGAATTACTGAAATTCCTATTAAGTTCCAACCTGGTTCTAGACTTATTGTTTGAGTAGAACTAGGCACTACACAAACATCATCCTCACATACACCAGATATACAATCAGTACCCACAGTACAATTTTTACCTGAAGGACATGCTGGACATGAACCACCACAATCTACATCTGTTTCTGAACCATCTTTTATGTTATTTGAACAAGATACTGGAACTATACAAGTATTAGTAGTTGTATTACATCCATCATTACAAATTGTTTGAGTTACAACTGGTTGAGTTCCTGAACATAATGTTTCATTTAATACAGTTCCATTATGACATACATCAGTCATTGTATTAAGTCCTAATGATGAAGTATATGTTACTGTTCCGAAAACAAAGGAATTGTTTCCACCATCACTATCTACACAAGAGTTTGATACACAATCTCCTGCATCACTACAATACTTACCTTCACCACATTGGCTATGGTCAGTACAACCAGCACAACCATCTATATAAGTATAATCACAAATATCATCTGAACCACATGAATCAACAGTACATGCATTTCCATCATCACAATC
>JAHWHN010000036.1 GCA_019323235.1 Candidatus Woesearchaeota archaeon
AATATACGAATAAAGAAATAAACAATAAAGATATTGCCATAATACTAAAGACATTTAACATAGGGAGACTGCTTCCTAAATTCCATGTTTCTTCTGTAAAGGCAATAGGCATTGCCAAAATGGAAGAACCAATAATAACCTGCATAACATCAGTTAGATAGAATTCTACCATAATTGGATATACTGTTTTATGAATAATATTTCCTTTTTCATCTTTAACAGTTATAACTTCTTTTAACTTTCCAGATACAGTAATTTCTTCTCTTTTTGTATGTATTTTTCTAACCATTTTATTTTAAATTTGAATTTAAAAAATTCAATGTTTTATCCCATGCATCAATTGTTTCTTCTTTAGCATAATTAGAGCCAGAAGGATTTGCAAAAGCATGTCCAACTCCATCATAAATAACAATCTCATTTTCAATTCCAAGATTATTTAATGATTTTTCAAAACTATTTACTGATTCAACAGTTATACTAGAATCTTCTGAACCAAAAATACCTAATACTGGATTTTCAATAAAAGATAATTGTTCTTCATCATCTATCAATTGTCCATAATAAATTACAGTAGCATCTAATTTTTCATTTAATGATATTTGTAATGATTGTTGTCCGCCGAAGCACCAACCTAATGAACCAACTTTTTGAACATTTTCTTCATTTCTTAAATATTCAATACCTTTTTTCATTGTTTTAATTGCTTCTTCAGGATTTGTTCTTACTGATGTTGCTAATTCTCTAGCTTTAGAACTATTCTCAGCAACTTCATTGTTATATAGATCAATTGCTAAAACCACATATCCTTCTTTTGCTAAAATTTGAGCCATTTCTTTGATGTTGTCATTTAAACCCCACCATTCGTGGATCATAATTATTCCTGGATAAGTTCCTTCTTCTTTAGGTTTAGCCAAATAACCATAAAAATCTTCATTTAATTCTTTAGTTTTTACAAAATCTTCAGTATTTTGTTCAAAAATATTTGCATTATTATCTTCAGCGACAATACAGTTTCCATTTTCATCAATTTCATCTTCTTGACAACCAATATGATTTAATTCTTTATCTAAATTTGAAGAAGTACAACCTACTAAAATCAATATCAAAATTAAGAAAGTATATTTCAAAAACTTCACAATATCATCTCCTTTTCTAAAATTCAGATTTTTGTGTATTTAATTGTTTCTATTTTTTCAAAAGAAAAGTACAATTTATATATTATATATTACATTATTCTTAAAATGGAACATAACTTATCTTTATTCATATTTCATAGAGATTTAAGATTAGATGATAATACTTCTTTAATAGAAGCTTTAAAAAATTCAGAAAAAGTAATTCCTTGTTTTATTTTTGACGAGAGGCAAGTAAATAAAAATCCTTACAAATCTAATAATTGTCTTCAATTTATGTTAAATTCTTTGAAAGATTTAAATGATGAGTTAAAAAAGAAAAAATCTAAGTTATATATTTTTCATGGTTTAACTGAAGATGTTGTTGATAAAATTATAAAAGATAAAAAAATAGATGCTATTTATTCAAATAAAGATTATACTCCTTTTGCAAGAAAGAGAGATGAAACAATTAAGAAAATTTGTGAAAAAAATTCAATTGATTTTGTTCAATTAGATGATGCATTAATTAACCCTCCTGGTTCTGTTTTGAAAGATGATGGAACTCCTTACACAGTTTATACTCCTTTCTTAAGAAAAGCAAGACAGATAGATGTAAAAAAGCCAGTTAAAAATAATTTAAGCAATTACTATACTCAAAAAATAAGTAATGAAGAATCTTCTAAAATATTTGACAAAATATTAACTGTAAATAATAAAAATATTTTATTAAATGGTGGAATTAAAGAAGCAAAGGAACTCTTGAAAAAATCAAAGTCATTAGATTATTATGATAATAATAGAAACTTCCCAAGATTAGATTATACAAGTCATTTATCCTCTCATAATAAATTTGGAACTATTTCAATAAGAGAAATATACTCGAGTTTTAAAGATAATTTTCAAGAAGTTTTGATAAACGAATTATATTGGAGGGATTTTTTTACTCATATTATCTACCACTTTCCTAATGTTTTAGATGGTGCTTTTAAGAATAAGTATAATAAAATTAAATGGGATAATGATAAGAAGTTATTTCAAAAATGGTGTGAAGGCAAAACAGGTTTTCCAATTGTTGATGCAGGTATGAGGGAATTAAATACTACTGGTTATATGCATAATAGAGTTAGAATGATAGTGGCTTCTTTTTTAGTTAAAGACCTTCATATTAATTGGCAGTGGGGAGAAAAATACTTCGCTCAGAATTTAATAGATTATGATCCCGCTGTAAATAATGGAAACTGGCAATGGGCGGCATCAACTGGTTGTGATGCACAACCTTATTTTAGAATATTCAATCCTTGGAGTCAACAAGAAAAATTTGATAGAGATTGTGAGTATATAAAAAAATGGGTTCCTGAATTAAAGGAT
>JAHWHN010000037.1 GCA_019323235.1 Candidatus Woesearchaeota archaeon
TACAACCATATAATAAAGCAATATTCATTTTATCATTATTATTTAATTGATTTTTAATTATGCTTCTAAAAGGAGTAATACCAACTCCACCAGCAAAGAAAATTAAATCTTTATCATTATCTTCTAAGGTGAAAGTTCCAAAAGGACCCTCGAGAATTACCTCTTCTCCTTTTTTAAGTTCTGAAGCTATTTTAGTAAATCTACCTTCTAATTTAATAGTAAATTCTAAATCATCATCTTCTGGAGAATTAGATATTGTAAAAGGATGCCTTGCATATAATTTATCTTTATTTAATCTTAAAAAGCAAAATTGACCAGCTTTGAATTTTAATTTATTTTTTTGTTTTAAAACCAAAGTAAAAACATCTTTAGTTTCCCATCTAATATTTTTGACTGTATATTTATTAGATCTTTGTAAAATCTTATAAGATGTTCTATAAACAATTCCAATAGCAATTCCAATTAAAAACAATAAATAAATTCCTTTAACAAATAAATCATTAGAATCTGATCCCCAGTTAAAAGCATGATATAATGTGAAAAAGAAAAGCAAGTAAGTTGATATGTGAATATACTGCCAAATTGTATATGAAATTCTTTTATATATTGCAGAAGCAATCATAACTCCAATAAAAATGTAAAATGCAACAATACCTAAAGCTAAAGGTAAAATTGTAAAATCAGGTATTATATAATGCATAATAGCACTTGAAGAAATCATAAATGAAATTGGATGGATTAAAGCAAATACTAAAATTACTAGTGAAAATTTCTTGTTAAAAACAATTGTTTTATCTAATCCAATAATTCTATCCCAATATCTTGCAGTATCACCCAAGAAAATAAGAAAAGAAAGCATTACGAATGCAACTAATCCTGAAAATCTTCCCGTATCATATAATAAAGTACTTAATGAAATATTATTAAAAGGATAAAAAATAATATAAAAAAAATATCCGATAGTTATTATAAATAAGGTAAATAGGCTAATTTTCAATAATCTAGCTTTCTCAATCTTATTCATTCATAACCTCTTCAATTAAAATATTTATTCAAATACTCCAATCTCGTATTCACTAAGCTTATCATCCTTAGTACCTTTGTGTTGTTCAAGATAAGCTCTTTCAAAATCTTCAGAAGTTCCACAATATTTTCCTAAAGGAGATTTATGCAGACTTAAGAAACTAGTAATGTCATAAACTTTACCACTATAAGCAACCCAACAATCATCTTCATTATTATGTTCACTTAACTCAGATAAAGTAATTTTAGTATCATCTAAATTTTCAACAATCATATCTTCCGCATTACTACCCTCTACAATCATTCCTGTTTCAACTTCAATTTCTTCATCTGTATTTTCAGTTTCAACTTCAGTATCTACTTCAGAATTATCTTCAGCAACCTCAACATCAACAGATTTATCAGAGATGTCTTCATTAGAACACGCAACTAAAAATAATGTCAAAATAACAAAACAAATTATTAATATATTTTTCATTTTTTTTCTCCCATCATAATTTTTGATTAATTATTTTAATTAATATTTCTAATTTTAAGTAATTTAATATATAAATCTTTTCGTAGATATATATTTTATACTATTTAATCTCAAATTATTTTCGAAAACCAAAAAGCAATATTTATAAGGTAATTATTATAAGATAGTTATATGATCAAAAAAATATTAATCTTAAGTTTATTATTACTATTAGTAGCTTGTGGCAACGAAGTTAGTGAATCAACAAAAGAAATCCCTAAAGACATTACTCCAAAATGTCCTAGTTCTTGTGATGATAATAATGTTTGTACAATAGATTCTTGTTCTAGTGAAACAAATTATCAATGTGTACATGAAGGAAATGAAACATGTTGTGGTGATGGAATTTGTAATAATAAAGAAAATAGTGATTCTTGTAGAGAAGATTGCCCAATTGAAGTAAATCTTGAGAGTTTAAAAGAAGAGATTAATGAGATTTATAGTAGAAAAGACAGATTTGATAAAAATAAATTAAAATTCCAACATAGAGAGTTCTTAAAAGAAGATTTTGACAAATATGAATATTATGATTCTACATTTGTATTAATTATAAAAGTAATTGATGAAGAATTAAAAGAAAAAATGAATCATAATTTCGAGGTGTTCTTAGAAGAATATACTGCTGAAAAATATGTTCAATTCTTAAAAGAAAGTTTTTCAACTAGTAGATTAATTACTGATCAAGGAAATTATACAGACACTCATGATGAAGATTTATATGAATTTGCATATTATGGAAAAGAATACAACAATCTTGGAGAATTACAAGGTTGGTTTAATAATGCAATAATTTATTATAAATGTACTGATGATATGTTTGTAGAAGTATACTCAAAAAGCTTTTCAGATGTTGACTTCCCTGATTGGAATATTTTAACTGAACAAGAAATGAACGAAGCACTATTTAGTTCATTATCCGCAAAAAGAAATAATGCATTGGAAGAAGCAAGTAAAATCAAAGAGTTTTGTAATGGTTAATTACCATTATATTTTTTATTTTATTAATAAATTAGACTTTGTGCTCAAATAATCAGTTCACTTTATAAAGGGATTAAGTATTCTTTAAAGTA
>JAHWHN010000038.1 GCA_019323235.1 Candidatus Woesearchaeota archaeon
AATTTGTTATATTTATACTATACAAATTTAAAAAATATCAATTATGATAGAAATTACAGTAGTAATAGCAATAATAATAGTATTTAAAATAGTTTCTAACTATTTAGGTGGTTCTGCAGAATCAACTGTACGTTTTGATTTAATTTATTGGGAAGGTATAGAATTAGTAGCATATGGGAATGTTATTAGAGAAAAAAAGAAACCAAATGATATGTTTCTTAATATTTTTCCTGGAAAGAAAATAGCTACTTGTAGATCTGAAAAAGTTGCTAAAAAATTAGTTGAAGAACATAACGCAAAAATTAAGTAAGATGAACGTTGAAGATTTAAAACCTTATAAAAAAGCAAATTACTTAGCTAAAGAATTATTATCTAGCAAAGATCAATTATACTTTATTGAATCACTAGAAGAAGATTGGGTACAAAGTAAATCTGGTGGACATTTTTATAAAACAGATAAAGTTTTAGTAGATTCAGATACATTAGCTGTAGTATTAGCAGCAGAAAAATACGCTATAATCTTTTCAAGACAAACATCTGGTCCTATGAAAGGTGTAACTTTATTAATGAAAAATCAATATTAAAATGAACAAAGAAATAAACATTAACGAATGGATACGTAATTTTGACAATTACAAATATTCTGATCCGGATGTACGCGTACAATGTGAAGCGGGTTGGTATGACTGGTTTTGTGATGATCGATCTTTAGTAAACAAAACTAAAATCTTAGGAAAAAGATTAAAACAAATTGCAAAATCTCCAAAGGTCAATAACGAAACATCTTATGTTTTCTTCAAAAATAATTGTCCTGTTAATGGTCCTCTTTATGATGATTTTCGTATTTGTGAAATTCAAACTGGAGATGTTATTTGGACTATTACTCCAAGATCAGGACATACAAAACAAGCTGAAGTTTGGGGAAAAGAAAATGATTTTAAAGAACCAATCGTACAAGGTTCTTGGAAAGATGTAAAAAATTATTTTAACGTTTAAATATTATACAAAATGGAAATTACTGCCGGATTATTAATTTATCTTATTATTAAAGTTACTGTATTTATGCTTGCTTTAATGTTTTCTATTTCTTTAGCACGAGATATCTTAGTGTGTCATGCTTTAACAGTGAAAGATGCAGCATGGAAAATGCCAGGTTTTGCAATTACTTTTCGTGCAGTTTTATGGGGAATATTCGTTTTCATGAATTATTTACAACCTTATATCTTTTAATATGGCAAAGACTAAAGATCAACTGTTCGATCAGATCGAACAGTTAACTCAAGGAGAATCGATTGAAAATCTTATTAGAGATATCATACACTGGTTTGACAGTGCTGAGATAGAAGATTTTATTGAATATATGGAACAAGAGAGAGGGTATTAATTTTTTTATTATATAGAATACTTTCATTTTTTTCAAAAACTCAAGTATTTATTTTATGGTGCCCAGTGACTTGGTTTTAAAATTGTTGTTAAGTTTTCATTAAGTTTTATTTTTAACATTTTTTAACATTTTAAATTTTCAGTTGTTGATTTAATTTGTTATATTTAACTATACAAATTTAAAAAAGAACTAATTATGACAATTACAGACAAAGATTGGACCCGAATGATTGATTTAGATTTATCAGGTAATGATGGTGCTAAAACTGCAAAAATTATTAAAAATAAAGAGAAAGCAATATCAAGATTTGTTGCAGGTCTTAAAGTTTCAAATTCTAACCTTGCTTTTTGTAATGTCTTAAATAGATATGTTGGATCTTTTTCAGACTTCGGTAATAAAGCATTGGAATTAGGAGCATCTCAAGAAGATATCCAAAAGGTTTATAACACTAACCAGTTACCAAAGAAATTTTCTGATAAGATTCAAAAATTATCAGGTAAGAAACTTAACAATATGTTTGTTGGTGATCTTTCCAAAAAGATATTAGATGCTGGTATGGATATTAATTTTATTTCTTCAGGTAATGCAATTACTTGTGAAGGTAAAGAGGCAATGCAAAGAAATGGAAGAAAATGGACCATAGGATATAAAACTGAAATCACTAAAGGAAATGATAAATTTCTTTTAACGTTTGATGCAATCACTTGTGAAGGTGGTGGACCAACATCTTATGTTATTGCAAATTATGAATCAGATCATATTTTTCATACCTTTGGAAAATTACCAAAAACAAGATTAATAAGATTTGTTTTAAATTGTTTATCTAAAAGTTAATATCATGCAATTAGGAGAAACATTTTTATTAGGAAATCCAGAAAATCTAATGCATCTTAGAAAAGCAACAGTTTTAGATGTATTCGAAATGGATATAGACGAACCCTTATTTGAAATAGTTGAACATAAAATCCTTAAAGGACATAATTATAAAAGTTCCACTGTTCATAGTATAAATTAGTATTGGTTATTAATCAGTTAGAAAGCCCTTAGATTTTCTAAGGGCTTTTGATGTATATAATATTTACATATCAGATTCGTGACAATCTCGTGAGGTTAACGTGTAAAGTATTTTTTAACATTTTTTAACATTTTAAATTTTCAGTTGTCGATTTAATTTGTTATATTTAACTATACAAATTTAAATAAGAGCTAAATGAATAACGATCAAGAACACAGAGAATCTTTAATTCAAATGTATTCAGACTTTCATAAAGAAGCTTATGGATATAGACCTAGGTTTAATTATAGTCTTTATACATTGCAACAATTGGAAGATGATATGGCTAGGTTCGAAAAAGTTTGTGAAGAGAATAGAAAACAACAAGACTTGGAT
>JAHWHN010000039.1 GCA_019323235.1 Candidatus Woesearchaeota archaeon
CCATCTCATTGGCCAATCAATTCTCCAAGGAAGTTTTAAGAAAGGACTTTCATTAATATTAATCTGTTTTTCACAACTACAATTATTACACTTTAAATTAAGATTATACTCACCATCATAATTATTTAAATCAACTCTATCATCACCACACTCAGGACAATATCCAGAAATTGGTAACCAATTCTCATCTAAAGGTTCTTCTCTATGTTCATTTAAAATTTCTCTAATTCTATTAGCATTTTGTAAAGCCTTTTTAATTCCTTCAACATATTCTAAATTTCTATATTTCTTAGCTTGATATAAAAACTCTGGTTTAATTCCAACTTTGTGAATATCATTTTCAACATCAACTTCGTGATGTCTAGCATAACTTTCTTGAGTTCCAAAAGGGTCTGGAACATCCACAATAGCTTTTCTTAAATTCTCTTTTAGCATATCTTGTTGTGGCATATTTTTAGGAACTTTTCTAAATACATCATAATCATCCCAAGAGTAAATGAATCTTACATTCTTACCAATCTTCCTTAAAGCTCTGACTACTAAATCTACAGTAATAATCTCTCTAAAGTTGCCTATATGAACTACTCCTGATGGTGTAATTCCTGCAGCACAAACATAAGAATCTCTATCTCCTTTTTGTGATATAATTCTTTCTGCAGTAACATCAGCCCAATGCATTGATTCTTTTATATCTGACATAATTAACTCCTTGATATGATTTTTTTAATAAGTATTTTAACTATAAGAAAATTTATTATTTATATATGTTTTCTATAAAGCTTAGTATATTTACCTCTATTCTTGTCATATAATCTTTTTAGTCTAAGTAAATAAACAATTCCTGACATAAATCTCATAACTACTTCTATACAAATAAAGAATATTAAATAATTCACAATTTGATTAAATTGTTGAAAAATAATGTGGAGTGAATCTGGTGAAAAACCAACTGAATTCATATCAGTTATAAAAATACCTAATAATGCAAAAGGAACCATTTTTGCTAAATCTCTTGATAAATCTTCACTATAATAAGAAGTAATTCTTATTGCAGAGATTAAAACCACTGAAATCAAAATTGTTTTATCAATGTCATGCTTAGATATTATACTAAGTAGTAAAGAGAATACTACAAACCAAAAGAATGCAATAAGTGGAAATACGAAGAAAAATTTAAAGATATAAATTATTGAAAAAAAGAACCTTGCTAGAAATTTACCTCTTGCTCTATTAAATCGTTGTAAATCTGCAATAAAAATTTCTTTTCTTGCTATAAACTTATAAAAGTGAAAAATAAATACTGAATAAAGAACAATTGCCAAAACAAAAACTCCAAAAGGAATAATGTATTGTTGCATTTGTTCAAAAGAAATATTAGTTAATGTAATTCTTGAGATATTAATATTTGTAGTAATGTTGTAAAGTGAATTGTTCATTAATGATTTAATTGATTTCTAATATTTAAACCTTTTGTTAATATTTAAAAACTTTCTAAAAAGGAGGGCAAAAGTTTATAAATGGTCTGTAAAAACTTTAAAATAAGGTTGAAAAATTAAAATAAAAAATGAATATGCAAAATAAAAAAGATATGACTTTAGATGACAAATTAGAAGAAGTGTACGTGGTAGGTAGAGGTGGCATTCATGCTAGACCTAGTGCTTTAATAGCTGCTGCTTGTCAAACATATCCACTTAATGTAAATTTCTTTGCAAATGATCACGAGGCTAAGGGTACTAGTACTTTATCCTTATTATGTTTGGGAGCTAGTCCTGGTGATGTAATTAAAGTAGATTATTCTCTTCCTGAAATAGACCATGAAAACTATATTGGATTAATTAATCAAGTTAAAATTTTAGAAAATTATATTTCAGAAGTAATACAAGCAAAAACATCTGAAAAATTTGAAAGTTATGTTTTAAAGATTAACCAAAGTAATTAACTTTTTTCTCATCTTGTAAATCAACAGCTTTTTTACTTTCTTCCATTAATTCATTAAGATTTTTCTCAAACATTTCTGCTTTCTTAATTAATGGTTTATAATCAATATTTAGTCCTAAATATTGATCTAGAATCTCTATAACTCTTGCAGCAGCTCTTGAATCAGGAAGATTAATGTGAGTCTCGGCAAAAACTCCTAAGAAATCTTTTTTAATTTTAGACATAATAGCTGCAGTAACACCCATAATAATACTTTCTTTAAGAACATTAAATTTCATACCTTTCATCTTATTAGCTATTTTTTGAGAATTAGTGTAATAAAACATACCCTCTCCCTCACTATTTCTAGAACTAATTCCATCAATACTAATTATTTGTTTAGCTTGTGTTTTTTTAATTAAATCTAAAACTAGTTCAGAAATTTTCCATTCAATTCCTCTTACTGGAGAAATGGAATGAACAATTAATAAATTATTTTTCTTATTATAAAATAAAGTAATTGGCTTAATTATTTTTTCAGAATGAATTGCAATTAAAGGTGGAACATCATCAACAATAATTTGGCCAACTTCTTCACATTTAAGATGATTTGTCAAATATTCTGTTGTTATGCTACCTATTAATCCAACACCTGGAAAAGCTTCAATAATAATTGGAGATTTAATTGATTTTTTAAGTATAAGTTCCATAACCAAATTATAAGAATACAGATATATAAATGTTTCGAAGAAAGATTTATGCCTAGAACGAAACAAAGAGAAGTGATGTTGTATAAATGTTTCGAAGAAAGATTTATTCTCAGAACCTAATCTATTTTATATATTAAAAGTTCATTCTTGTAAGTTAAATTCCAGTCGCAATCGTTTTCTTTTTTATCTATGACATAATTTACTTTATTTTTTTTAATTAATTTGTCTTTAACAGTACAATTGCTTTTATAAAATAATTCGGCATCTTTTCTTTTATTAATTTTAAAATAATATGAAGCAACTGGTTCATGTCCAGTTATTGGGTAAATTGCAGATCCAATTCTGGGTTCAGTCATAATAATTCCCTTTTCCTCAATATCTTCAAGATATAATAAATCTTCATATTCTCCTTCTTCAATAGTTCTATAAAGATCAATACTTTTCGGAGTTTCATAGTAGTTAACAAAAGCTAATATGAAAACAATCATAATGAATATGCTAATAATTTCTTTACTATATTTTTTAAATTTGGTTTTATTTAAGATCAATTTAATATTTCTAATTAAATAATACAATCCAAAAGCACTTAAAATTGGAAGGACTAAAATAAAGTAATAAAACATTCTTTGATATGGTGCTAAATAAGTAAATTCTTTAATCTCAAATAATTTTACTAGTAAATAAGTAAAACCAACCCATAATAAAAATAAATAATATTTTTTCTTAAAACAGTACCAGATTCCAAAAAAAGCTAGGAATAATCCAACGAAACTATAAGCCCACTGCGTTTTAATTGTTAATTCAAAAGGACTCCAACCTTTATTAAAAATAATCCATTTTTTAATTAATTGAAATGTAAATTCCTTAAAAACATATTTTATGAAGAAAAATGCAACTATTGGGATTATAAGTCCTGTTGAGGAAATTAATAAATTCTTCTTAAAAAACTTATAATTAATTATTGAAAATATAATTATTATGGGAATCATAAATGTCGCAGATGGTGGATGTGAAATAAAAATAAATAGATATGTTATTATACTAAATAAAAACATTTTAATTTTATTATATTTTAAACCTTCATAATATAACCAGAAAAACAAATAAATAAAAGGAATGACGAAAGTCTGTGGTGTAAAAAACCATAGTCCATTAATATTCACATTAGATTTAATTGATGCAAAGAATATTATTGAAAAAATAGCAATTGAAAACTTTTTAGTTAATCTGTAAATAAAAGTAAATAGTATTACTGAGGATAAAACTCCAAATAATGCAGGGAAAAATTTGTAAAATAATATTAGTGAATGTCCAAATAAAAAATATAATATGGCAATAAATAAATGAAAACCAATTTCTAGTCCGGTAAAATTATTATATGTATGCCCATTGTAGATAGTAATACCTTCTTCTAAACCTCTCCATTCGTCAATATGATAAGGAAAACCATAATTAAAATGAGGTGAGTATATAATTATAAAAATGAAAACTAATGAAATTCCTAATATAATATTTTTTTTTAAATCCATATTTAATAATCTAAATTAGATAACTATCTTTATATTTTTTACTAATTATTAAATCTTAAAACATCTATTTTTGTTTTTATCTTCTTAATGAATTCTTTAACATCATATTTTTTAGATTCTTTAATACAATTTTTCTTGTATTTGTTACTATTTTTCTTAATATCAAAATTAATTTTATTTATTGCATCTATGATCTTCTGAGAATTAATGTTATCAATTAAAATTCCAGTCTTTCCATCAATCACTGTTTCTTTATATCCGCCCTCATTTGGTGCAATCACTGGTTTTCCTGAAGCCATTGCCTCAATTGGTGTCATTCCAAAGTCTTCATTTTTAGAAGTTGTAATAAAACCTTTACATCTTGATAATAAATCAATAATCTCTTCTTGTTTAGCCCAATGAATTATTTTAACATTTTTTGGCTTTATTTTCTCAAGATATTTTTTATATTTCTCAAATTGTGAAGACCCTTTTTCATAACTTCCAACAATAATTAAATTTTCGTCTGGTAATTTAGAAAATGATTTCATTTGGAGATCAATTCTTTTATGCATTGTTAATCTATTAATTGATAACCAAAAGTTTTCACTTTTTTTGTTTTTAAAATAAGATGTATAAATCGGTGGGTTAATTACTTCAGCATTCCTTTTATAATATTTCTTAATTCTTTTTTTTGTGTTATTAGAATTACAAACTAGCTTATTTACATGCTTTAAATATTTAAGATTTAATTTTCTATTATACCAAACCCAAACTTCATAAAAAGGAATTTTCCAAGCGCTTAATAATTTATTTCTAATGAAATTTTTGAAAGCCCAAAGCTCATTTAAGGGAGAGTGAACATACCATAAATTTGGTTTGTTGTTAACAGCACCAGACATAGCCCAATCTCCCGAAATTATATAATAATCGTATTTTTTTCCTAAATTTAATTTTCTAAATAAGTAAAATGCTTTTTGATGTCTAAAGGGAGCATTTTTTGATATCTTACCGATACTTCTAATTTTAATATCATAAAAACCCATTTTTTTAATCTTTTCATAATTAATATTTGTTGTAAAAATAGTTGCATTCAATTCTTTAGCTAAAGTTAAAGTAACAATTTCTGCCCCACCAATATTATCCATGAAATTATGAAATATTGCAAATCTCATCTTTTCTCCACTAACATAATACTTATTAAAAAAGCTGAAAAAATTGTTTGAATTCCAAGAACAAATAATGTTAAAATTATAAAATAATCTTTAATATTTGAAATATTCTTAAAACCTTGGGTAAACCAGTTCACAACATTTAAAGCTCCCCATAACAGACTAATTAAAACCAATATAAACCCAAAAAGTAAACCAGATTCAAAGTTAATTATTTTAGAAATAAACTCAACCATCCTATCTCTTTTTTCAAAACCAATTGATTTAGCATATGTTTTACAAAAAAAACCAAGATTAATAATTTGATATCCGAGAATGATACAAAAACATCCTATTAACATAGGGTAGTCATAAAATCTAATTTTAAATATTTCAAAAGTTCCAAAATAGAATTGAAGTCCAATAACTAAACCTAATATTAATAATGTAATTCCCGGTACAATAAATAAATAATTTGGAGCATACATTAACATAAATCTTAAATGTCTCCAGCCATCAGAAAAAGTATTTAGTTTTGATTTACCAATTCTTTTATGATAGTTAATAGGAATTTCTTTTATTCTTAAATCATTCTTAACGGCCTTCATAACCATTTCTGAAGCAAATTCCATTCCTGTGGTCCTTAAATCCATTAAACTAAGAGCTTTTCTAGTAAATCCTCTTAATCCACAATGAGAGTCTCCAATTTTAGTATTAAAGAATAGTTTGATTAATGAGGATAGTATTGGGTTCCCAACATATCTATGTAAAAAAGGCATAGCTTTTTTATGCATCTTACCTTTAAATCTATTACCAATTACCATATCGTAATTTTTATTTTTAAGATAATGTAATATTAATGGAATGTTTCTAAAATCATAAGTTCCATCAGCATCACCTATGATTATGTATTTACCTTTAGCTTCCTTAAAACCTTCTAGGTAAGCAATGCCATAACCTTTCTTATTGTGTTTAACTAGTTTAGCATTTAATCGTTTAGTAATTTCTGGACTTTTATCACTAGAAGAATCTGAGACAATTATCTCTGCATTTAATTTGTTCTTATCAATTACTTCTTGAATTTGTTTAATGCAAAATCCTATTGCCTTCTCTTCATTTCTACAAGGAAGAACTATACTTAATTCTACATTATTAGATTTTCCCACCACATTTTTTAAAAAAAGGAATTCATTTAAAAATTTAATTTAACTAGAGCTTATGTATTAAATTATTATTTTAATACATATACACAAACTTTAAATACTTGGAATCCCAGTTTATTTAGTGTAGATTAGACGTAGACAAAGATGTTTGGGGGTATTTATTTAATGCCTTATAAAGGAGTGTAAAGATGACTGAAAACGAAGTTCTAAACAATGAGTTGAGTGGTTTTAGGGATGCAGATACAGACGACGAATTAATTACTTTGGGTGGCAATATCCAACTGTCTGGTTTCCGAGGTTTGAAGAAGATTAATAATGTTGTAATTAACAAAATTATCGGAAATAATGTTAAGAAGATTAGAGACAGTTGTGACAACTTTGAAATGTTGAACTTAAGATTAAGAGACTTAAGTGGTGGTAAACAGAAGAAAGTTGAATTACACGCTAAAGCAGTCGATAATGGAACTGTTTTCACATCTGAGTTAGTAGATAGAAATTTATATTTTGCATTAGATTCTATTCTGAGAAAAATAAGAGCAGAAATAGATCATAGAAAAGCAAAAGTATAATCTCAAACTTCTTTTTATTTTTTTATTTCTATTGTTGTACCTTTATTTGTGAAACTATTATTTAATTTGCTTTGATTTATTTTATTAGAAGTATATAATATTATATTTACAATGTTTTCTTTATTTTCACAAGAAAATTCTTGACCAAACATGAATAACCATTCATTTGGAACACATAAATTATAATTATCTTTTTTCAATTCATAAATAATTGTTGCTTTAATAGGCCATCTATCATGATGAACTGTTCCCTTTGGAGAATTAAATCTATATGTATAATTGTAACTAGGTTGAATAAATTCAATAAATTTATGTGGGCTTTCTTTAAAACTAGCTTTAATAGGATTCCCATAATGAGGGAAATGTAAAATATAAATTATACAAAGAATGATTAAAGTGAAACTAATTATTTTTGAGATATTTTTTCTAAAAAAACTAAGGGCAGATATTACAATTATGAAATAAAAAATTAGAATAATCATATGGATGTAATTAAAAATATATGGCAATAAATCCCCTACAACTTTTATTGCACCATAGATAGATAAGAAGATACCAAAATAAACAAATAATATTGTAAAATTTAGAAATTTATTTTTTTTATTAAAGCCAAAAATTGTCATTGTTAAAAAGAAACTTAAAATAATAATTGTATTAATTTTTAAAATCTCTGGCAATGGACTTATTATGAAATTAATAATGAATTTTGAAGATTCTAAAAAAGAATGTTGTATGCCAGCATTCTGTTTAAAAAAAGTAAAG
>JAHWHN010000040.1 GCA_019323235.1 Candidatus Woesearchaeota archaeon
AAGTTTCAATTTTAGATTCATGAGATACAATCATTATCTGCTTAATATTAATTTGGTCTAGAACATCTTTTAATTTATCTAACTGTTCTGATGAAAAACCATCTGTTGGTTCATCTAAAATAACAAAGTCTTTAGTATTCATGTCAGACATAAAATCATTAATTACTTTATTCAAAGCTAGTCTATAAGCTAAAGCAACACTAGTCTTCTCTCCCCCAGATAAGTCTTCAAACTCTATTTCATAACCATTAGTTTCAATAATAGGAGAAAACTTCTCATCTAATCTTCCCATTATATTCTCATCTTCTAATAAAAAATTAAACCACTCTTGGAATGCCAAATCAAATTCTTGTTGAATTCTTAACATTACGTTGTTTTCTATAGTATCTAATAAAATTAAGAAATGATCTTTAAGCCAATTTCTTAAACCTCTATTTCTATTTAATTTTTCTTTAATCTCTTTAATGTAATTAATTTCTCTGTCAAACCTTTCAATGTCTTTATCAAAATGTTCTACATTTGTATTTAATCTTTCAATCTTAACCCTTAAATTATTTTCTTCAGATTTAATAGCATTTAATTTAATACTTAATTCTGAAAATTTCTTTTCAACATCTGAAAAATTAGCAATTTTTTCATTTAAATTTAGTTTTGCATTATTAATTGTACCAACTTTAGTCCTAAGTTCAGAATTTTTATCAATAAATCTCTTTACTCTACCTCTACTTTCAATAAGATTCTTTTGTTTAAGAATAATTAACTCATTCTTACTTAAAATATCCTTTAATTTGTTTAACTTATCTTTCTTAGGTTGTAAATCGATTTTCTTTTCTGAAATATTCTTAATTTCATTTCTTAAATCATCAATCTTAGAACTTTCTTTCTTAATTACTTCATCTTTATGTTCGTGAGTTACATTTTGTAAACATAAAGGACAATGATCCAAAGAATTAATCTTCTTAGTTAATTCCTCGGCCTCTAAAATTTTATTATTATAAATAGCTATATTATTTCTAATCTCAAGATCTAACTTTTCTTGTGATCTTATTTCATTTTCAAGAAGTTTTATTTCATGTTCAATTTCTTTAGTATCCTTAACATCAACTTCTTTTAAATCTGTTTCTAACTTTGTAATATCATTATTTAACGTTTCAATATTTTGATTATTATTTGAGATTTCTCTAATTAAAGATTGTAATTCTTGTTCTTTTAATGCTAATTCTTGTTTATTTCTTCTTAATATCTCAATAGAATTCTCTAAAGACCTTAATTCTTGTTCAACAAGGGATTTTTCTTCTAAAATTAACTTATTTTTTTCATTAGAAGATTTAATTGATTCAAGAACTTCATTTTTTTCTTTAATTATAATTTCTTTTTCTTTAATTTTAGTGTCTAACTTATTTGATTCATTTTCTTGTAAATAAATTTCCTTATCTAAAATTCTCAAATATAGTTCACAATTCTTCTTAATTAACTTATACTTATCAATATTAAAAATATCTCTCAAAACATCAATTCTATTCTCACTATCTGTTATGATTCTTTTCATTTCTTCTTGTGGTGTATAAACAGTATATCTGAAAATCAAGAAATGTTTAGCTGAAGTTAATGATTTTTTAAGAGATGAAGGATAATTTAAAATATCTAAAATTTTACTTCTTAACTCAACAGGTGTTCCTTCAGTTTTAATATCATTTTCAACAATAAAACCTGATGATTGAGAAATTCCCATTTTAGTTCTTTTTAATGAACGTCTAATAACATATTCATTTTCTTGGATTTCAAAAGTAAGTTCAACAAAACCCTCATCAGTTCCTTTTCTAAGTAAGGACTCTCCAGATAATTTTCCACGTGCTAATCCAAATAAAGCAAACTCGATAGCTAAAAGAATAGAAGATTTCCCAGAACCAATATCTCCTGATAAAAGAATAGAAGATTGATCAAATTCAATACTCTCTTCAGTATAAGTTCTAATATTTTTTAGGAAAATTTTCTTAATAAACATAATATTAAAAGAATTAGAAGATTTAAATGTATTTTTGTTTTAGAAAATATGATTTAATCAAATATTAAAACTTTCATTAAACTCATTGAAAATTCCAACTGATTCTTCAAGATTTCTTCTAGCAAGTCTTCGACAAGGGAATCTTTTTTGAAATATTTCAAAATTTTCTAAAGTAATAAAATCTTCTGGTGAACAAGAATATAACATTCCAGCAGAATTTGCATAACGTACATTAGTACCAAATTCTTTTTGACTAAATCCAATTATTTTCCCATTTAAATATTCAAAAGTTAAATGAATTGGAGTAATTGAACTTCCATCACCCCTTATAATAGTGTCTGCTTGAGCAAGTTCTCTTCTTAAAGAAATAGGATAATCTGACAATAGCACAGTTACATTATATGCTACAATTTCATTCCCTCTTGATATGTCTAAAAATTTAGGGTATAGATTCTCAAATTTTTCGTTTCTTGCTTTCATATTCTTCCTTAAAGTTTTTTACAAACTCAGCATAATCCCAATCACTGTCTCTTAGCATGTTACTAATTTTATTAAAATGTTCGACAGTTCTATCAAGAATATATGAAGATGTTGTGATTGATCTATTTAGTGTTTCGGCTTTGATAAAAGAAGGATCTTTTGAAAATTTAACGTCCATTGAAAAATAAGGTTCCCATCCTTTCAGGAATGGCTTTTTATTTTCTACTTTATCTTCAGTAAGTCCTCTTAGAATAAATGCTCCGGAATTATATTTTCCAACAAGTTTTGGTTCATTTTTAGCAAAATCTTGGATAATTCCTTCTTCATCATAATAGAAAGTAGCTTTTGCTTCTCCATCTCTATCGTAACAAACTTTACTTCTAACGTTTGAGAAAGAAACAGGTTCATCTAATAATAACACTTCAAGATTTTTTTTAATTGGTTCTTCAACTTTGTTTGGATTTAATCTGCCTAAGATTGATTTAGTATATTCTTTTCTGTTTCTTAAGAATTCATTATTGGCTTTCTTAAACTCCACACTAAATCTTTTTTTATCTAGTTGATCGTATATTTTAGAATTAGAAATGTCAAAATAACCATTATCTCCCAATTTAAGTACAGCTTTTTCGTATAAGTCTTTCCAAGTCATTTTAATTAATTCCTAATATTTTTTTATAATCATCTTTCCAAGTCATTCTTTTTTGAATTTGTGATGAATCATTGTATGGAGATCTAATAAATAAAATTTGTTCCCAAGTTGTTTCAGGAAGTCTTTCTACTTCGCTCTTATCATCAATAAGATAATCTCCTTCAACATTATGTTTATCTTTTCTTACCATTAATCTGTCTTCTTTAATCCATTCCTTACCAAGATGTTTTTCAATATACATTTCTTTTTCTTTTCTAGATAGTTCTTCTACTTTTTCTAATAAATCTTTATCCATCTTTGAATTACCTAATGGAGATGTTAAAATAGTAACTTTATGTCCCAAGTAGTCTAGTTCTTTAAGAGCTTCAATAGCTCCTTCAACAGTAGGTAAGTTATATAGAAATCCTTCGCTATAAACAATATCATTAATTAACTCATCATATTCTTCTCCAAATTCTTTAACATATTGTGTTTTTGGGAAGAAAGTAGTTCTTTTATCCAAAGGAATGTAATTTAAATTAGGATGTTTTGCTCTCCATTCTTTTAGAAATCCTTTCTCTAAATCAGCAGTAACTCCATCCATATCCACTAAGATATTTTTTAGATTCTTTGGAATGTGTATCATTTAATGAAGTATGCGTTTCTAGTATATAAATGTTTCGTTTTTGTCATCACTGAAGAGTGACTAATCTTCAATAATGGTTCCTTTAAACTTTTTACCAGATAAATATTTTTTAAAATTATTAAGATCTTTACCATTTAATATTACAACTCTAATATTATTTTTTTCTGCAAACTTGGCTCCAACTGGATCAAAAGGTAAATTCATACCAGGAACCCACTTATCTCCAGATAATTTTCTAAATTCTTTCCAAGTTAACTTTTCAAATGGTTTAGCATTCTTATATTTATGAGGATTTTTATCATAAACATAATCTACGTTAGTTAAATTAATTACTTCTGAATTCTTGAAAAATTTTGCAATAACTGCTGAATCATAATCTGAGGAATGATTAGGAACATCTCCTCCATAAATATTAATTTTACTTTTAGTTAATTTTGGTTTAGTAAGAACTTCTTTATGTACATCTTTTCCATCAAAAACCCATTTAACTAATTCTGCATTCAATAAAGTAGAAGAAATTCCAACATAATCTGTTTTTTTAGTAAAGTTTGAGGCAGCTTGAATATATTTTCTAGCAGTCTTTCCACCTCCACACATAACGTGGAACTTATAATTTAATTCATTGATGATATTCTTAAATTTCTTTAAGAATTCAACATCAATTTCATCAGGGACTATTAAAGACCCTCCTAAAGATATAACTTTATTTTCTACCAAAGTAAAAAAACTTCTCCACTGAAAAATCTTCTTGATTCATCTTGCTAGTATCACATCTTGCATGAGCTTGTGGTTTAGGTTGTTCTTGTTGTCTAACTTGTTGAGTTTGTTGTTGAACAGGTTCATTAGCAGTAGGATCTTTAATTTGTATTTCACTATCTTGTTTAATTGCTGGTTGAGAAGTAGTTCTTTCAACAATTTGAGCTGGTCTTCTTTCTAATTCTTCAATTCTACCTCTATTTGCCAAAATTTCTTTCTTTAAACTCTCAATTATTTCCATTAATCTTCTATTTGATCTTTCAATTAAAATTTGAACTTGATCTCTATCAATTGAATTCACATCTTCAAATCTAGGAACTCTTTCTCCATTTATTTCTTCAGCAGCAGATGCATTTTCAGAAGGATTGGAAATCATTCCATGTTGTTTTAGTGTTCTAGTCATTTCATTAATTTTCTTAATTTTTTCTATATCCATAATATTATTCATTTTTTTAACTCCTTTTTAAAATTTTCAATTAAGCCTACTGGTTCAACATCAACATGATATTTATTAGCTAAATAAATTGATGTTAAGTCTCCAATAAAGACTTCTGTCATAATTCTATTAAATGAATTCTTTCCCTTAATAGAAATTTCTGTAACTGGAACTTTCTTATCCATAATTAATTTCTTAGTAAGTTCCATTCTTTTAACATGTTTAATAGGATCATTATCGTCTCTAATCATGATTACGTAATAATCACCATTTAACTTCTCATAAGCTTCCAATTCATTATGATTTAATTCTGAAAACTTATTTGCAAAAGCATGAATTTTAGTATTCTCATTAAATTGAGTTTTCCATCTGTATGCTACTGGGAAAATTCTATCTGAAGAATAAATAATTGGAATTTTATCCTCTAATTTTTCTGCTAAATCTTTAGCTTTTTCTAGAATGCCTTTATTATCTAAAATTTGTACTAATTGATCAGAATCAAAACTAATTTTCAAAACATTCATAATTGGTATTATTAGATATGGTAAAGCCATTCTTGGTTGAATCTTATCTGGAATTCTAATATATTTTAAATTATCTCTAATTGTTTTATCTCGAATATTTCCTCCAGAAGTAATTGCAACAATTTGACAACCCTTCTTAAGAGCTTGATTATAAACAGAAATCATTTCTTCAGTATTTCCTGAATAGGATACTATAAATACTAAACTTTTTGCAGTGGCATAAAAAGGTAATTCATCAGTATTAACAAGATTTATTCTTTTATTTTTTATTAAAGATTCAAGAATCATTCCAGCAATTCCTGAACCACCCATTCCACATATGAAAATCTCATCAAAATCTTCATTTAATTTGAAAGTCTTACCAATATCTTTAGAATCTTTGATAAAATTGATATAGCTTTCTTTATAAGTCTTAATATCCATAATTAATTTTAAGATTGGTAATTTATATATTTTTTGAAACCAGAAAGGTTATATGTTCATAATTCAACAAATTCTGTTTTAATCTGTTTCAAAGAAGTCATTGAAGTTACTTTTGAAAAACCATAACTTTTTACTGCCATTTTAACAAATTCATAGTATTCATCAATATCCTTACTTCTTAATTTAATTATTAATTCATGATCTCCCGTACAAATATCCACACTTTCTACACAATCATGCTTAGCAATCTTCTTAGCTATTTCTTCTGGGTCTCCATATTTTTCTTGGACTAGATTAACTAAGATATAAGTACAATGGCCTTCTCCAATCTTTTTATAATCAAAAACTGCTTTGTAAGTCAGAATTGCTTTCTCTTGTTCTAATTTCTTAATATTATAGTGTAAAGTAGTAGAAGGTTCCTTGATTTTTTTAGCAATCCTTGCAATCTGTGGTGTACAGTAGCCTTTCTTGAATAATTCAATCAGTTTTTGTTTAATGTCTTTCATATTATTGAATAATCTACGAAAATATATAAACTTTTCGGTAAATAATCGAATTTTCTTCAAAAGAGTATAAAAACGACATATACTTTACCAGTATTAGAGGTTAAAATGAATAGAATAAAAAAATTAACTATGTTGTTAAGCATACCATCTTTAGATGGAACGGTGGCTTTAGCAGCTATGAGAGGAATGTTCACACTAAGCAATGTTTTTGTAATTGCATTCCTATTCATGTCAGGTCCAATTGCACTATTAACAGCTAGTTCATTAAATGGAGAAATCAAAGAAAGAATTATTGTAGCTTTAATATCTGGATTAATAGCAACAGCTCTAATTATCTTATCAGCAGGTTTTGGACCAAAAATTTTGGGATTCTTAAACTTAAA
>JAHWHN010000041.1 GCA_019323235.1 Candidatus Woesearchaeota archaeon
AGCTAAAGATTTAATTGTTAAGATATATGCAAAAGATGGTATAATAAAAGGGGCACAGATAGTTGGATATGAAGATGTTGTTGGAAGATTAAATTTACTGGCATTAGCAATTGAAAAAAGATTAAAATTAAAAGACATAATAGATATGAATTCTTGCTACAATCCTGCAGTATCACCAGTAAACGACCCACTAATTATGGCTGCAGAAATTTGCCAAAAAAATGGATAGAATTTCTTACCTTAAAACTTTAAATTATCTAACAGATAATAAGCTCAATACTGTTTGTATGGAAGCAAACTGTCCCAACAGATATGAATGCTTTGCAAAAAAAACTGCTACTTTTTTAATTTTGGGAGATAAATGTACCAGAAACTGCAAATATTGTGATATTAAAACAGGAATTTCTAAGGTTGATGAAAATGAACCAGAAAAAATAAGAAAAGCAGTTGAAGATATGGGAATTAAATATGCCGTTATTACTTCAGTTAATAGAGATGATCTTCCAGACAACGGAGCTGGTCATTTTGCAAAAGTAATCAAAGCATTAAATTGTACTGTTGAGGTTTTAATTCCTGATTTTATTGATCAGCTTGATATTATTGCAGAAGCAAAGCCTTTTGTTATTAATCATAATATTGAGGTAGTTAAACCTTTATTTAAACAGTTAAGGCCTCAAGGCAATTACAATACTTCATTACAATTGTTAAAGAAAATAAAACAATATAATATTATTTCCAAATCAGGATTAATGTTAGGATTCGGTGAGACAAAAAAAGATATCATCGATACTTTAAAAGATTTGAAAGAGGCTGAGGTTGATATTGTAACAATAGGTCAATATTTGGCACCTTCAGAAACACATTTTCCGATTAAAAAAATATATTCGGATGAAGAATTCAAAGAAATAAAGACCATAGCTCAAAACATGGGATTCAAACATGTTGAATGCGGAAAAATGGTCAGGAGCAGTTACCATGCAGAAATGGCGTTTAATAAAAACAATTAATACATCGGGACAAATGCAAATGGCGATTGATGAAGCCATAGCAACATTAAATAAAACTCCAACTTTAAGGTTCTATAAATGGACACCTTCTTGCGTTTCAATTGGATACTTTCAGGATTTAGAGAAAGAAATAAATGTTGAGAAATGTTATGAGCAAGGTATTGATTTTGTAAGAAGATACACTGGTGGTGGAGCAGTATTTCATGAAAAAGAATTAACATATTCCATTTCTTTGCCAGAAGATTTAGTTTCAAAAGACATAATGCAATCTTACAGAAAGCTATGCAATATTTTAGTTAAGGGATTCTATAAATTGGGATTGGTAACTGAATTCAAAGAAATAAATGACATAATTATGAATGGAAAAAAGATTTCCGGAAATGCTCAAACAAGAAAAAATGGAATCTTATTGCAACACGGAACTGTTTTATTAGAAGTTGATGTTGATAAAATGTTTTCATTATTGAAAGTTCCAAATGAAAAGATAAGGGATAAGATGATTGAATCTGTAAAAGAAAGAGTTACAGGAATTAATATGGGTTATGATTTGGTTAGACAAAAAATGATTGAAGCTTTTGAAGAAGCATTTAATATTAAAGTCAAAGAAACTAAATTGTCAAAAGAAGAAGAAGAGCTTGCAAAAAAATTATATAGAGAAAAATATTCGACAAAGGAGTGGAATTATGGAAATAAATTATAAAGTTCCTAATGGAAAATTGTTAAGACTTGATGTTTTAATGAATTATGAAAGGATTAAAGATATTTCCATAAGGGGAGATTTTTTCATTTATCCTGAAAATAAAATTATTTTACTTGAAGAAGCTTTAATCGGAGCTAAAATATTAGAAGTTGAGGAAATACTAACCAAAATTATAAAAAAGAATGAAATTCAAGTTTTGGGATTTACACCTAAAGATGTTGTGGATGCTTTAACTTTTAATAATGTTAAAAATTAATAATCATGAAAGTTAATAAAGTATTATTGCTAATTTTGTTATTGTCATTTTTGCTTAGAGTTTGGGGCATAAATGAACCTATATGGGTTGATGAAGCAATTTCGTTAAATTATGCTCAGCAACCATTGATGAAAGGTATTGAATTAACATTGAATGATGTTCATCTTCCAATTCACAATATTATGCTTCATTTTTGGCCAGGAGATTCTTTAATTTCTGCAAGAATGTTATCAGTATTATTTGGGGTATTAACTGTATTTATGATTTATTTAATTGCTAAAGAATTATTTGATGAAAAAACAGGATTAATAGCTTCTTTTCTTTATTCGCTTTCAACTTTAGCAATTTATTATTCTCAGGAAGCAAGAGTATATTCTTTGTTAACATTTGCAGTTTGTCTTTCAATGTATTTCTTAATAAAAGAAAACAAAAGCGGATATTTTATTTCTACTTTA
>JAHWHN010000042.1 GCA_019323235.1 Candidatus Woesearchaeota archaeon
GTTAATTTTGAAAAAATATTTGATGCAACTTTTGCTTTATCTTCACTATAAGAAATTCCATAGCCTTCAAAAACAACTTCCCAGAATTTATTAGAATCAACATCACCTCGAGAATATGCTTGTAATATATTTACACCATCTTTTTTTACTTGTAAAGATTTTTTGAAAGGACTTCCCTTCATTAATTGAGTATTGAATGTTTCAGAAAATTCCCTAGCTACATAATCCCAGTCATTTTTAACTAAAACCCACTCATTATCAAATATTAATGTTTTTTTGCTCATTATTTTATCACTTCCTTGTTTGATAAGAGTATCTAATGTCATTTTCTACTTTAAACCTATTATATAATAATTATAATTATTTAAAAGAATAATTATTTTTTATATAATTTGAATAAACCTCCACTATTTTTTTCATATGTTTTACTACTTTTTTATTATCTGGCTTATAATATAAAGTCCTCATAGATTCTAATAAAATATTTTCATAAACATTTCTTTTAAATTCTTCAGATGGCTCAATTACTGAAAAATTATTATTTTCTCTTAAAAATTCATATACATCTAAATAACTATTTACGATATCGAAATTAGCAATATCCTCTAGATCCAATAAAGATTTTGCTACATCTTTGTATTCTGTTGAAAATTTATAACTACCAAAATCTATCAAAACTCTTCCAAAATCTAAAAAGTTATCCCATTTAGCATCACCATTACAAAAAACTAAAGATTCATCTAATTTTCTTTTTTCAAATAATTTCTTTTGCCTTTTTGAAACATCAGAATAAATATTACCCAACTCATTTGAAAAATATTTTTTTGCAAAAACTCCAAATTTACCCTTTACTTCTTCAAAAGAAAAATCATGATACTTTGTTCTAAAAGATTTTTCTAATTCATCGAATTTTTCATTAAAACCATTTTCCAAAGAAGAATGTAAAATAGACAAAGTATTCAATCTCTGTACAAATTCATTATCCTCATAATTTCTTAATGCATAAGGCAACTTAGTTTCTTTCAATATATTTATTTTATCATTAAATAAATTAAATAAATTCAAGTGTGAATTACATTCTAAAATATCAATGCCTGAGTTTTTAATAAAATTATAATTATTAAGAAAATACTTCACAATAATACTATTTGATAAATTTGAAGAAACTAACATAGAACCAACAACATATTTATTACCATAACGAACTCTATTAAAATTAACATCAAGAAAAGATAATACATCACTAAGATCTTTATCTTTACCCTTAGAATATATTTGAAAGAACTTAAAGAAAAAATCATTCAACAAAATCTGAGTTTTACCGGCCAAAGGTTGAAATGAATTTAACTTTTCCAGCACTTCAATTTCATCATCCACCATAAATTTATCAGAATAAACTTTAAAGATATAAGGTCCTTTTAGAAATACACCATCTGAAGAAGTATCTTTTGTAAGTAATTGACAATGTTTTAGATTTTTTTTTGAAACTTCATCAGCAACTTCCGAAATATTACTTGGAATAGGTTCTATTTTTGAAAGTTCTAATAATTCATCCGAATAATTCTTAAAAGTACCAACACCTAATGAAATATTAAGTAAAGAATAAATTCTTTTAAATAAATTAGAACTAAATTTAGCATCACCAAGCCAACTTTTTAAACAATCTAAGTAGAAACTAGATACGTCCTCATCAGACCAGGATGAAGCAAAAAGAGGATTATTTAAATCATTATTTGAAAAAACCTTTCTAGTCTCTTTTGAAACATTTTTCAATATATTTTCTAATCCTAGATCAAGTCGAGCATTCATAATTTAATAGAATAGATTAATAATTTATAAATTTTGTGTTTCTTTTATTACTTTTCAGTAGTGTCAATCTCAAAAGGATTGTCCTCCACAAAATAATCTTTTAACAAAAATAATTTATTTGAAATATTTTCAATAGAATCAGGATTGTTTTTAGTAGACAAATAATCTTTAAAACCAGGAACGTTCAAATAAACATTATAACAATCAACAACTAAAGGAGAGTATTTAGTGATAAGTTCATTTTCATCACACAAACCAATGAATCTACCAAAAAAACTACCGAATGACATTAATAAAGTAGGATCTTCTAAAACAACATTCCCAGATTTTAAAATATCAAAACCTCTTCGAAAGATTAAAGGAATCTTTTCAAAATCAGTAGAATGATCATAGAGTTGATTAACAATATTCTGTAAAGCTTCATCCACAAATTTAGGTCCATTATGCATAGACAAGTAATATTCATCAAAACTTAATAAAGATTTCTAATGATTTTCAGAAAATAAATTAATCCCAAAAAACAAAACCTTTATAAATAACTTATGCTTTGTTGATTTAAAGTCAACAGAAATTGGCTTAAACTCAAAATCAAAGGTTGTTAAAATGACTAATAAGAAACACGAAAAAAACGAAGAAATGGCTGACGCAGTTAAAGAAGTTGCTGATGAAAAGGAAAACAAGGTGGATGAACAAACTTCAAAGATTGAAGAATTAACTGATTTATTAAGAAGAACTCAAGCAGATTTTATCAATTATAAAGATAGAATTGAAAGAGAGAAGAAAGAATCAAAGTTTTATTTGAAAAAAGAAATTTTAACTTCATTATTACCAGTAGTCGATATGTTTGAATTAGCATTAAAACATACTGAAAATAAAGAAGAATTTGTTAAAGGAATGGAAATGATTTATGCTCAATTATTTGCAACTTTAGAAAATGAAGGTTTGAAAGTTATCAAAGCAGATAAAGAATTTAACCCAGCATTCCACGAAGCAATTTTAACTGAAGATTCAAATGAGAAAGAAGGAACTATCTTAGAAGAACTTCAGAAAGGATATGAGTTAAATGGCAGAGTATTAAGATGCTCAAGGGTCAAGGTTGCAAAGAAACACCAAGAAAATCAAAATAATGAATAAACATTTTGGAGGAAATTAAAATGTCAGAAAAAGAAACACACGGAAAAGCTATTGGAATTGATTTAGGTACTACTTTCTCAGCAGTTGCTGTTATGGAAGGAGGAAAACCTGTTATTATTCCAAATGCAGAAGGAGATAGAACTACTCCATCAGTTGTATTAATCAAAGACGGAGAAAGAGTTGTTGGTAAAGTAGCCAAAAACCAAGCAGTTGTAAATCCAGAACACACTATTAGAAGTATTAAAAGAATTATGGGTACTAATGATAAAGTAACTGTTGATGGTAAAGACTATAGCCCACAAGAAGTATCTGCAATTATTCTACAAAAATTAAAAAGAGATGCTGAAGCATATTTAGGAAGAAATGTTAAAGATGCTGTAATTACAGTACCAGCTTACTTTAATGATTCTCAAAGACAAGCTACAAAAGATGCAGGTAAAATTGCAGGTTTAAATGTTTTAAGAATTGTTAATGAACCAACTGCTGCTTCTTTATCATATGGTTTAGATAAATCAAATGATCACACTATCTTAGTTTTCGACTTTGGTGGTGGTACTTTTGACGTATCTATTTTAGAATTAGGAGATGGTGTATTTGAAGTAAAATCTACATCTGGTAATAACCATTTAGGTGGAGATGATATTGATCAAGCTATTGTTGATTTCTTAGCTGATAAATTTAAGAATGAACAAGGAATTGATTTAAGAGCAGATAAACAAGCTTTACAAAGATTAAGAGAAGCTGCTGAGATTGCTAAAATTCAATTAAGTAGTTCTCAAACAACTACTATTAATTTACCTTTCATTACTTCAGATGCTACAGGACCTAAACACTTGAATGTTCAAATGAGTAGAGCTGAATTTGAAAAGTTAATTTCAGGAATTTTAGACAAATTAAAAGGACCTACTGAAAATGCAATTAAAGATGCAGGCATTTCTGCTGCAGAAATTAATAAAGTTATTTTAGTAGGAGGTAGTACTAGAATCCCAGCAGTTCAAGAATTAGTTAAGAAAATTACTGGTAAAGACGGAGATAAATCTGTTAACCCAGATGAAGCTGTTGCAATGGGTGCTGCTATTCAAGCAGGAATTCTTGGAGGAGAAGTTAAAGATGTTTTATTATTAGATGTAACTCCATTATCTTTAGGATTAGAAACTCTTGGAGGAGTTAGTACTAAGTTAATTGAAAGAAACACAACTATCCCAACTAAGAAATCTCAAGTATTCTCAACTGCTGCAGACAATCAAACTGCTGTAACAATTAATGTTTTACAAGGTGAAAGAGCTATGGCAGCTGATAACAAATCTTTAGGTAGATTTGATTTAGTTGGAATACCACCTGCTCCAAGAGGAGTGCCTCAAGTTGAAGTTACTTTCGATATTGATGCTAACGGTATTGTTAATGTAAGTGCCAAAGATTTAGGAACTGGTAAAGAACAAAAGATTACTGTTTCTGGTTCTTCAAACTTATCTAGTGAAGACATTGAGAAAATGCAGAAAGATGCAGAAGCTCATGCTGAAGAAGATAGAAAGAAGCAAGAAGAAGTTCAAACTTTGAATGAAGCTGATACTTTAATCTATTCCATTGAAAAGATGGAAAAAGAGATGAAAGATAAAGTAGATTCTTCAAAATTAGAAGACATCAAAAAAGATGTTGAAGAACTTAAAAAGCTTAAAGATGATAAAAAAATCGAAGAATTAAAAAAGAAGCTTGAAGAAACTAATCAAAAGGTACAACAAATGACTACTGAAATGTATCAGAAAGTCCAGCAAGAACAACAATCTCAAGGTAATGCTGATGATGGAAAAGATGAAAAAGTTGTTGATGCTGAAGTTGTAGACGAGGAAAAGAAAGAATAAGATGAATAAAATTGTCTTGACTTTTTTTATTTTATTTTTTTTATTTTATTTAAATAAAGTAATTAAAGGGATTATATTTGCAAAAAAAATTCAAAATCGATTTCGAGAAGAGATTGATGAAGTTATTAATAGTGATAAGTATAAGGTAATGGGGAAAAATGAGCAAGGATTATTATGAAACTCTTGGAGTTAGCAAAAAAGCTACAAAAGAAGAAATAAAAAAGGCTTATAAGACTCTAGCTAAAAAACATCATCCTGATTTAAATAATCATTCTAAAGAAAGTGAAGAAAAGTTTAAAGAAATTAATGAAGCTTTCTCTGTATTAAATAATGATGAGAAAAGAAAAAATTATGATCAATTTGGTTCTGCCGATGGTTTTGGACAGGGCTTTAATTCTCAAGGATATAGCAGCCAAGGTTTTGGAGGTTTTCAAGATTTTGATTTGGGAGATATATTTGAAGGATTTTTTGGAGGAGGATTTGGTTCTCGGAAGAAATCTAGAAGTAGAAGAGGCTCAGATTTAAGATTTGATATTGAAATTACTTTAGAAGAAGCTGCATTTGGTATAGAAAAAACAGTTAAGATTCCAAAATTAGATACTTGTACTTCTTGTAATGGTACTGGGTCTGAAGATGGAGATGTTCAAACTTGTAATACTTGTAATGGTTTAGGAAATGTTATTGCTCAACAAAGAACTCCTTTTGGAGTAATGCAAGTTCAGAAAACATGTCCTGATTGTCATGGAGAAGGAAGTAAAATTAAAAATCCTTGTCATCTTTGTGAAGGTCATGGAAGAATTGAAGTTGATAAAAAAGTTAAAATCAAAATTCCACCTGGCGTTGATAATGGTACTAGGTTAAGAATCTCTGGAGAAGGTGAAGCGGGAGAAAGAGGAACACCAAAAGGAGACTTATATATTTTCATTAATGTAAAACCTCATAAAGATTTTATTAGAAGAAAAGATGATATTTTCATAGAATTACCTCTTGATTTCGTAACTGCTTCTTTAGGCGGAGAGATTAAAGTTCCAACTTTGAGTGGTGAATCAACTCTTAAAATTCCAGCAGGTACTCAATCAGAAACTATTTTCAAAATGAAAAATCACGGAGTACAACATTTAAATTCTAATGGAAAGGGAGACCAGTTAGTTAAAGTTTCAATTAGTGTCCCTAAGAAATTGAATAGTAAACAAAAGACTTTGTTGAAAGACTTTGAAAAGTCTTTTAAGAAGAAGGGTTGGTTTTAGAAAAGTTTATATAGATATTTCACCATTTTATTTATTGAGGTGATACCATGATTACAAACAAAACTGGATTTACAATAGGAATTTTAATAATTCTATATGAAATTATTTTAATAACTAGTTCTTTTTTTGACCCTTTAGTAAATGGCGTAGTTACATCAGACGACATTATGTTTATTTTAATGGGTGTTGCTTTTATCTCACTTTCAATGGTATGTGATAAAAAAGCAGCAAAGAAAACATCTAAGAAAAAATAATTTTAAATTTTTGATTTTTTATTTTTTAAAAACCTTCTTTTAAGATTTCATAAAATGTTTCTGTTAATTCTTTTTTACTTCTTTTAAATTTGTTTCTAGCTTCTTTCATTAATCTATCATTTTTTTGATCAAAACAAACATGTCTATCAACAATATATTCTAATAAAAGTTCTTGGTCATAAAGAAAAGTATCTGAATATCTATTACTATAAGGCAACCAGACTTGAAAGTCAGGATCTATATTTACTAAATTTTTTTCACCCATTATGTTAGATATAAAATAATGATCAATTTGTTTATCATGAATTCCCACCAAACCTATTGCTCTCATGAAACCAACGTGTTCTCCAATAACCACTGGGTCTAAAGCAGTATCCTTGATTGATTCATTTAACCAAGGTCTTATGAAATACTCAATTCCATAATTTGTAAAAGAACGTGTGTCAGGAATTATTTTTGGAAAATCATGTTCATATAGTTCATATAATTCATTTAATGAATGAACTAATAATCTTTCAGGAATAGCAGTTGGACATTCATAAGTTATTGATTTGTGATCATACAGATTAGTATTTACTCTAAAATCAAAACTTGATTGAATTAATTCTTGTACTTCTTTTGGATAAGAGTCTTCAGGAATTCTAATTACAAAATATGGTTTGTTGTCATGTTTTAAGAAAATCACATTAGGTCTTTTGAATATATTTTCTGCGAAATTTGATCTGAACTCAACATCGAAATCAAATTTGTCAGTACCAACTTTTACATTTGCAACATAATTTCTTTCTCTATTTGACCACCATTCATCTAAAAATTCTTTTTTTTCTTCTCTATTTACTTGATTGTTAATTAATAAATCTAGGTCTCCATAACCCCTATCGTATAAAGAAGTTAAAGAAATTTTATGATTGCTTTCCTTATTACGAAATTGAATTGATTTTAAATCTATTAAGTTAATTAATTCTTCAGGACTATACTTTAAAATATCTGACATTTGAGAAAGTAAGGAAGTTTTGTTTATAAAGATTCGCCCTAATTTAGTAATAACAAATTAAAAAAAGTAAAAAATAATTAAGAATATGGTTTAAACTCATTAGGATCAAAATTTTCATTTAATTTAATATCTTTATATATTTCTTCTCTAACAGTATCAGAACCAATTGCTTGAGAAGTAATGTATCTTACTTTTTTAATTAAATAGTTATTTGGATCAACAAAAACTTGAGATTTGCCAGAACTCTCAATATGAATAATTGTTATTTTTATATCACCATCCTCATAAACTGCTGAAGATTTATAAGTTTCTTTATCAGAAAAATGTTGTAATTGCGAAAACATATCCAAATTCGTACTAACTAAAGCGGCACAATTAAAATTAATCTCAGATTTTTGTCCTTCTGATAAAGTATACATTTTATCGCCAACACAAATTTCAGAATGACCTTCATAAGGAGAATCTGTTATCATTGTTACAGACCTTCGATACTTATCTGGTTTTTCCATACTTAATTCCCATTCTTGATCCACCTTAAATTTACTTCCACCAAGTCTATTTTGAACAACAGCACTATAACTATTAATATTTGAATATCTCTCTTGAATTTCTTTTTGTATTTCAATAGGAACTTCTTCTGATGTACAACCGACTAAGAACGTTAATATAATCAACAAAACAATACTTACAAAAATTATTTTTTTCATATTTATACCTCAATGAAAATTTAATAAAACAACTATATAAATTTTGCTTAAAAATTATCAAATTATAAGAATATTTTTAAAGGAACTTAGTTATTTTACCTTTATAATGAGCTTTAAGTCAATATTTCAAGAAGTTTTAATGGATATTAAACCTTCACAAGAGGAGTTTAAAGAAGTTAA
>JAHWHN010000043.1 GCA_019323235.1 Candidatus Woesearchaeota archaeon
TAATACTAGATCTTGTTGAACTACAACCGCCAACATATGTTGAACCTAGAACACAAGTATCTATAAATACTCCGTTGTCAAACATCTGAGTAATTCCTTCTACGTTTGGATTTATTTTTACAGGACAATTCATTATTCAAGTGAATTTACTTTTCTTTATAAATATAACTCTTTGTAACCACTCCCCAATGGTTACTTACCACAACATTTATAAAGGGGTGCTTAAAACTTAATATAATGGTTAAAAAATTAGTGAAAGATGCTTTGGATTTGTTTAAAGGCAATCAGAAAGATCTTAGTAATCAAACAACTCAAATAGATTATACTCTAAATGGAACTAAATCTGTTGAAAGGATTTATATTCCTGGAAACGTTGTTGTTTACGGTAAAGGATTAGCTTATGAACATAGAGAGATGGAAAAATTAGAATCTTCTTTCTTGAATTTAAGACCTAGATATTTTATTGATGTTAACCCAAATAGCGGGTTTATTGGTTATGGTGGTACTGGAGTTGTTTTTCACGGAAAAATTGATATTCCTGATTTTAATTTAAAAAGATTAGAATTACACCCAGTACAGTATCAAAATTTATTAAATCTATATTCAGCTTATAAGAAAGAAAATGGTGAATATGAAAACACATTTGCTATTAAAATTTTAAGACCTGATGTTGTAGAATCTTTAGACCCAACTGGTAAAAAGAATTTAATTAGAAATTTTAACAATGAAGCTCATACACTTGATAAATTATCACATGTTCTTCCTGATTGTATTACTAAAATTTATGACTATGGTCAATTAGAAGGTAATGACAAAAATTATCATTACATGGCTCTTGAAGAAATGAGCCCTTATACATTAGAAAAAATAATTACTGGTGTTTCACCTGAAGAAGTTGGTCAAATGACTAGTGAAACAGATTCTTCTAGTAAATATGAATTTAGTATTAATTCAAAATGGCAATTAGTAGAAATGATTTGTAATAAATTAGCTAAAATTCACAATTTATATAATGACCCAGAAAATAAAATAGCTCATAGAGATATTAAACCTCAAAACATTTTATGTTCTAAAGGAACTAAAATTAAATTATACAAAGATGGTTGGAGATTTCAAAGAGGATTAGATATTAAATTTGGAGATTTGGGATTAGTTAAATGGTTAGGTTTTAATGCTAATGAAGAGAATGAAATTTTAGGTACTTATGATTATATGTCTTATGAACAATTAACAAATCCTTCTGAAGTTGATTATAAAACTGATATTTTTTCAATGGGATTAGTCCTTTATCAATTAATAAATGGTGTAAACCCTAGATATAGTATGGATTACATGAGAATGGCAAGATTAGATTTCTTAGAAGGAGAAATAGATAAGTCTGAGTATGAATCTGTTCTAAAGAGTCATAAAATTAAAATTAATACAAATCCAGATGATAAGAGATTTAAACTTTTTAATGAAATGATTTTTAACATGATTAGAATGAATCCTGAAGAGAGAATTTCAATGAATGATGTTTGTGCAATGATTCCAGAAATAGTAAAACAGTATAATACTGAAAAAGGTCTTAATATATTATCTAGATTACCAATTCTTACTCTATGATTTTTTTGTCACAATTTCTACTTCCAAAGTCTACGAGTATATATAAAAGATGTTGTCTTATTTATAAATAACATAGAAAAAGGTCTCAAAGAGACACTTTGGAAAAATAAGATGACATACAAAGGAAGTTTAAAAGGAAGTAGTAATGCATATGGTGTAATGAATTCACCAATGTCTAATAAATCATGTAATTACAACGCTAAAGGTAATGCCTATGGTTTAGAAAGTAAAATTCCTAATACTATTTATTCAGGTAAACCTCAAGTTTATGATTTAGATTCTAAAGGTCTTTATCAAGGTAAAAATTCAATGGCACCTTATATTTTATCAACTATGGCTTTAGCTCTTACTAATGATAGATTAGCTGATAAGATTGATGAATTAATTGAGTTATATAAAGAGATGTTATCTAAAAATCAAAATAATTATTTTGGTGGAGATCAAATGGCTTATTCTATGAATGATTTATCTAATCTAGCTTTTGGTAATTATTCTAATAAAGGCGGTTATTTTAAACATCCTGAGAGTATGAAAGGTACTGATATAAATGATTATAATAAGAAAAAAGATAATGAGAAAGCTAAAGAAACTGTTATGAAAAATGATGGTGATTTAAGAATTTTTAATGTATCAGATTTCGTTAATGGAATTACTAAGGTTGTTGAGAATGAAGATGAGATTATGCAATATGTTAAAGAAGCATATTATGAAACAACTGGTAATGAACTTCCAAATAATATTTCTATAAATTTATGTGATGAACAAGAGTTAAAGAGAAATCACAATATTTTCAACGGTGGAGAGTGGAATCCGGGGATACAAGGTTTTTGTATAAATAGAGGACTAGGAAATTCACAAGTATTTGTGAAAAAAGATGAGTTAGCAAAAACTTTGTTAGTAGTTGGTCACGAATTAGGACATTTGCAAACTTTTTCATTAAATCCTGTTGAAGAAGAAGCTAAAGCTTATGCTTTCTCAATAGAATGGATGAATAAGATTAAAGAAAACAATATTGCAAATTTAGGAAATGTTTTAATTAGTGAAAATCCAGCATTAAATGGATTACACAATGTTGCCTATGATTATGTTGTAAAATTAATCAGACAAGGAAAAACAGCATGGGATGTTTTCACTGGTTTAATTGAAAATACTTTGAGAGCTTGTTGAAAACATTTTTAAATATGTAATGTTATAAAATATAATAATTAGAATATACTTAAATTCAAAGGAGTGAAATATGACTGAACAAAAACCACAAATTACTGATGAACAAAAAAAGATGATGGAAGAGATGTTAGCAAAAGTTAAAAAAATCCAAGAAGATGCTGAAAAATTCTCTAAAAAAATTATAACTAAATTAAAAGATGATTTATTAGGAATTTCTTTAATGCCACCTGAAAAGAAAGGGCAGAAAGATATTAATTTACTAATCCTATTAGATGATCAAAAAGTTGAACCTCAAAATAAAGGAAAATTTGTTCATGACAATACAAAAATTTGTGAAGAATTATGTAAAGACTCCACTTACACTCCAAACATCATGTTATTTACAGAATTAAAACAAGCATTATATGATGATAATGTTGAAGCTACTACTAAAGTAACTAAAGCTTTACCTTTATATCAAAAAAATAATGTTTTGAATGCTTTTGTATTACCAGAAGTTCACAAGAATTTAGTATTAGAAAAATTTGAAAAATATGTTGTATCTTATGTTGGTGTTGGAAGTATTATGAGAGGAGAAGGTAATCCTAAATCCGATATTGATGTTTTCATAATTATTGATGATACTGATGTTAAAAGAATGTCTAGAGCGGAATTAAAAGATAAATTATCTTCATTAATTTATAGTATGTCTTTCCAAGCTCAAGAAATTACTAAAATTAAAATTCCTTTACACATCCAGACTTATTTATTAACTGATTTCTGGGAAATGTTAAAAGAATCTTCATCACCAGTAATTCATACTTTCTTAAGAGATGGTTTACCATTCTTTGACAGAGGTATTTACAGACCTTGGAGATTATTAATTGAAATGGGTAGAATTAAACCATCCAGAGAAGCTATTGTAAAACATATGGAAGCTGGTGATTTATTCTATGAAAGAGCTAAGAAGAAATTATTATCAGTAGTAGTAGAAGATTTATACTATTCAGTTTTAAATCCAGCTCAATCATTATTAATGCTTAAAGGAATTGCTCCACCAACTCATAAAGAAACAATTCAATTGTTTAGAGAGATTATTGTTGGTGAAGAAAAATTAGCTACAAGTGTTGATGCTGATATTTTAGAAGAGTTCGTTATGTTATTCAAAAAATGGGAATATAATGAAATTACTGAAATAACTGGTTCCGAAATTGAAAAATTCATGGAAAAAGCAGATAAATTTAGAAAGAAAGTTTTCCCAATTATAGATGAGTTAAATTATAAAATCTATAAAACTAAATTAAGTAAGGAATTAAGTACTAGAAAACCTACTGCTAAAAAACCAGAAGCTAAAACAGAAAAAAAATCTGCTAAGAAAAAAACATCTAAGAAGAAATAATCTTCTTAATTTTTTTATTTATTTTTTATTCATTAAAGAAAGGTTTATACATACAAAAATAAAATTTATTTTTGGGTATAAATGTTACTTCGCAACATTTATATACTAAAACACTATTAAAAATACCATGTCTGACTATAATAATGCTATGGACCATGATTTAATTGACCCAAGACAAACAGGGTTTACAACTATTATTTCTACAGATCAACTTCAAGAACTTAAAGCCAAAATTAAAATGGGTGTTTCTAAAGTAGAATTAGGTTTCGTTGGTCGTGGTAAAACCATGGGTAACACTATATCTCCAGAAACTTATGGTGAAGATGAAAGACAAGATTTGAGAGAATTAGCTAAATTAAATGATATTGAATTAACAACTCACACTGCTCCTGATGCAGGACCACTTTCTGGATTAGGACAAGGTGGTTTCGATGAAGCAACTAGAAAACAAGTTGTTGATGAAGTTAAAAGAGCTATTGATTTCGCAGCAGATGTTGCTGAAGGTGGTGCTGTTGTTGCTCACACCGGAGAATTCGAAAGGCCTTTGTATGAATCTGAAATTGCAGATAGAGAAGAAGGTAAAAGAAAAACTTTCCTAAAACATGGTACTAATGAAGAAGAAGATAACGAATCAAGAGTTGGTGTTAAATTCTTAGTTGATGAAAGAACTGGTGAAGTAATTAGAGAAACTGCCATAAGAAAAGATCAAAAATTTTACATGCCAGAAGTTGATATTCATGGTAATATCATTGAAGGAGAAAAAGAAGTTAAAGAAAGAGATTGGAATTGGGTAGTTGCTAAAACAAAAGAACATAATGATTGGGTTAAACAAGAAAGAGAAAAAGCAATTAGAGAAGGTAAACAAATTAATGAAAAAGATTACCAAGAATTAAAACCTGAGAATTGGATGTTCCAACAAAAAATCAATCAAAATATTAGTTCACTAAATGGTAATATTGCCCATTATTCAGAATTAGCGTCAGACTATGAAAAAAGGGGTGGAGAACACGCTAAAGAGCACGCTAAATCAATGAGAGAATCTGTTCTTCAAATGAAAGGACAGATTGAAGAATTAAAATTAAAACAAAAACATGCTAAATCTATCGAAGAAGTTGGTGTTGAAAAAACAGCAAGAAGTCTTGCAGAACTAGGAATGTATACTAGAGATAGACAATTAAAGAGAGAAAATGATACAGGAGAAAAATTCAAAAGAGATTTATTTGTTGCTCCTGAGAACATAGCTCCAGAATCCTATGGTGGACATCCTCAAGAGTTAAAAAGATTGGTTTTAGAAGGTAGAAAAAAAATGGCAAACCTTCTTCATATTCAAAAAGGTCTATCTCAAGAAGAAGCTAAAAAAGAAGCAAGGAATCACATTAGAGCTACTTTTGACGTTGGTCACGCTAATACTTGGAGAAGATATTTTCAAGGTTCTGATGAAGATTTTAAAAAATGGGTGGTTGACCAAGTAAAAGATTTAACTAAAGATGATATTATTGGACACATTCACTTATCTGATAACTTTGGTTATCATGATGAACACGTTGTTCCTGGCCAAGGTACTGCTCCTTTAACTGATTCTATTAAAGAAATTAAAAATATGATGAAAAAATCTGGGAAGAAAGATGATATTGATTTTATTATTGAAGCAGGTAGACATGGAAACCAAGCCTGGATTAGAGGTTTAAAAGAAGTTTCATCACCAATATATGGAATTTCTAGACCAAATTATTCAGATCCTTGGGGAATTATTCACAAGTCTTATTTTTCATCTACAGCTCCACCTTACTTTGTTATCGGACAATATGGTGATTCTTTCGGAGAGAGAATGAAGAAAGATTTTGGTGCATGGTCTGAAACTTCTTTTGAATAATTTTTCAGAACAAAAAAATCATTAAAAAGATTTATATGTCATCACTTCACGACATTACGTTCTGGATATAAATCATTAAAAAGATTTATATAGTACTAATTTTTGGTTTGTATGATGAAATTTGATAATGAGTTTGTTGAGATAAGAGGTTCTAGTATACATAATAAAGGAATTTTTGCTAAGAAAGATATTCCTAAAGATACTGAAATAATTGAATATGTTGGTAAGAAAATAACTAAGAAAGAATCTGATAAAATTTTTGAGAAACAATATGAAAAAGGTGAAACAGGAGAAGAAGGTCATGTTTATATTTTTGAATTAAATAAAAAATATGATATTGATGGTAATGTAGATTGGAATCCTGCTCGTTTCATAAATCATTCTTGTAATCCAAATTGTGAATCAATAAATATTGATGGACATATTTGGATTCAATCTATTAAGAATATTAAGAAAGGTGAAGAATTATCTTATGATTATAGTTATGATATAGATAGTTATGAAGACCATCCATGTAAATGTGGAAGTGAAAATTGTGTTGGTTATATAGTTAATAAAGAAAAGTGGCCAGAATTAAAAAAGAGATTAGCTGAAAGAAAGGAATAATCTTCTTGCTACTTCATTATCTCTTGCTTTTTTATCTAAATCATCATAATGACTTAGCAATTTATTAGCAATTGAATCTGGAATGTAATTTGTTAATGTGTTTACTAAATATTCAGAAATTCTTTTAGTTAAAGGTAATTTTCCTTTAACATTTCTATCATATTCTAAAGTTCTTCTTGATAATGTATGAAAATCTTCATAAAATAATCTTTCTTCTAAATGTGATTTTGAACCAAGGTTTGCAATTCCACTTAATACTTTTTTAAAATTATTTAATTCTTTTTCACTAGCTTCTTGATCATCAAAAGCTCCCAAATAATCTGCATAAGTTATTTGTCCAACATCTTTTACTTCAACTTCATTTGAGAAACAAAGAAATGAATTTCTATTACCATTTGCATTCATAGGAATTACTTGTACATGACTTCCTACTTCATATACATCAGTAGAATAAGGACCAATTTCTGGTTCTAATCTAAAATGATCTATTTCTGAAAATTGATCTACATTCAAGACAAGATTATCTTGATTAGCTATTACTAACTTTGAATTAGTAAATCTTTCTTTTTCATCCAATTTATACACTCTTAGTGTTTCTTCAGAATTCATAACAAGCACTCACATAATTTATAGCCTGACTTCTCAGCTTCTGTTTTTGTGTCGAAAGAAATTTTCATATTACCTTTTATTTTTTTCGCATAAACACAGTCAGAATTATGTGCTTTTTTACCAGTTTTTGATGCAATAATCTTTTTAGAACTTTTTACTTTTTTAGATTCTAATTTTTCCTTCAAAGATTTAATTTCTTCCATTAACTTCTCTTCTCTATCCTTCATCATATGCATCCATTCAATGATTTTATTTTGATTTTGAGTTAAAATCCCAATGTCATTCTGACATTTAAGAAAATCATTCTTTACTTTTTGGAATGAATAAAATACGTTTTTTTCAAATTGATTTAATCTGTCCATTTGACACCTCTTAATATAGGAATGTACTTCTAATATTTAAATGTTTCGCTTTTGTTATCACTCAATAGTGATGAATAAAAAGAAACATTTATAAATAAGTAATTTATACTATAATTATGGATCCAGATGATAGATTAGTTCAAGATGTTTTGAAAGAGAAATATAATACTCTGAAACAATATGTTAAAGAGAATCCTAAAGAGGCTAAAGGCAAAGTTGTTAAGTTTTTAGATGATATATTATATTCTACACTAGCTTGCGTTTCTGTCATTCATGGAATGTATATTGGCTTAGGAATGAGTGTGTGGTCAGATTTAAACAATTATGATTTTAAACAATCCATACACTATATGACTGAAAGACCTGAGGATGTTATAGGAATTACTTATAGTATGACTGAAGAAGATGTTCAAGATCTTCAAAAAAGTGTTAATAAAAACCTTGAAAAGAATTTCCCAAATTTCTATTATCCAAAGTCAGAATAAATTCTAATTTGAATGAACAAGTCTTCCTGTTTTTTTATTATGACTAAATGCCATTGCATATAATACACAAGCAATTATAATCAAGATTAAATTCAGAAATATTGAATAAAAGAATTCTCCATAATCAAATATTCCAGATTCTCTTAAACCTCTTAATCCTTCAAAAACATACGTTGCTGGGATTAATAAAGAAATTTTTTGTAAAAAAACTGGAAGGATTGATACTGGATAGAATACTGCAATTAATGGTTGTAACATAAATGAGAATCCCCATACAAACATTTGAATATTTGTTCCAAATCTTAAAACCAAACTAACCAATAATATTCCAATACCTATTGAAAACAGTGATAATGAGAAGAAATAAAAGAATAAATAAGTTAAATTATATGAAAATAAATTAAACTTAAAGAATACTAAAGATAAGAAAGCTGCTGTCCCAAATGCTAATAATGATTTTAAAACTCCAAAAATAACTAGACTTACTAACTTATCCCATTTTGTTACAGGAGTACTATAAACATTCTGAAGATTGTCAGACCATAAATCTTCTAATAAATACAATGCAATATCAGATTGACATCTTTGAAAGAATTGATAGAATATGAATCCTGCCAAGATTAAGCCAATTATGTTTACATTATAACCTTTTTGTAAAAATAAAGTTGTAAAGCCCCACATTAAAATTGATAAAGTTGGCCAGAATACAATATCTGCAATTCTATCTAAAGATTTAATTGTCATTAGTGAATACTGTAAAAGTAATGCTTTAATTATTCTATATTTCATAATCTTCCCTCAGCTACTTCAATAAATACGTTTTCTAATGTTGGTTTTTTAACAGAAAGGTTTTTGATTTCTATTTTACTTTTAACAAAGTCGTGAATTAAATTGTTTAAATTAAAACTATTATTTGTTTCGAATTTAATATTTCTTTTTTCAATAATTAATTTGAATACTTCATATTTTTTAAAAATTTCAATAACTTTATCTTCGTTTCCAGAATATTCAATATCATAAATTTTTAAATCAATTAAATTAATTAATTCGTTAGCAGTTGATGTTTTTAATATTTTACCTTCTTTTAATAAAGCAATTCTGTCACAAACTTCTTCAACCTCTGCCATGTTGTGAGAAGTAAAAATAATTGTTGCTTTTTCTTCTTTATTAATACGTTTGATTAAAGTTCTAATTTTCTGAGCAATATGAGGATCTAATCCCACAGTTGGTTCATCCATTAAGATTAATTTTGGATTATGGATTAAGCCTTTTACAATATTAATTCTAGTTCTTTGTCCGGAAGAAAGTTCATTAAATCTTTTATTTCTTTTATCAGATAAATCTACTAATTCTAATAAATGTTCTATTCTTTCTTTATAATCTTTAACACCATATATCATGGCATAAATACTCATGTTTTGATATATTGTCAATTTGTGAGGATATGATGAATATCCATTAATTAAGGACATATGTTCTTTTATTTCTGTTGAATTCTTAAAGAAGTCTTTTCCAAATATTTTAATACTTCCTGAATCTGCAGACAGTAAATCAGATAATATGTTTATAGTAGTACTTTTACCAGCACCATTTGGACCTAATATTCCAAAGATTTCTCCTTCCTTAATATTAAAAGAAATACCTTTTAATGCTTTTAATTGAGAAGACTTCCTAAATAATCCTTTTGTAACATAAGTTTTCTTTAGATTTTTTACTTCAACCACATTAGACATTATTAAATTTATAAATAAAGTGTTTAAAAATCTTTTTAATTTACTTCTTGAATATACTTAACTTTATATATGAGAAATTTTCTAAATGATTAATGGCAAAACATCCTAAACATGTTGTAGAATATAATGGTAGTTTGGAAGAATTAGCAAAAGACGTTGGAAATTTAACTTATGATAAATTAACTGAATTTCTAGAGTATCTTCAAGAAAATTTACGAAATCAATCAGGCAATGACTTAAAAAGTGGTAGAAGTTATTTAGCATCGCAACTATATTGTGCAGCAGATGATTTAACAAATGTTATTTCTAATATTGAAGAAGCATGGAATATTTCTAGACCTTATATGAAAAGAGCAGTAAAGGGTGTTGTTTATAATCAAGATAAGGTACTATTAGAAAGACCTTTAGATGAGAATAAAAAATATAGTCGTTGGCGTGTTCCTAATGGCATTTTAAGAGATGATGAAGAAGATATTGATGGGTTAAAGAGAATTATATTTGAAAAAAGCAATATTGAAATTGAAGTAAAAAGATATTTAGACTTTCATTATTTGGAAGATGGTACTTTAGTTAGTTGGTATGAGTGTGAAGCCATAAATAACGATATTGAAAATAAAATAAAAGACAAAGAAATAAAATGGATTCCAACTTTGGGAGTTTTAAATTATTGTTGTGATAATGCCAAAGAAAGATGGCCTAAGGGTGTGATTAACTATTTTATAAAAATTGACCAGTAAATTTATAAAATATTAATTATTTAAGATAATATGAAATTACTTACGAAATCTAAATATTTAATAGGCTTACAATGTAAGGAATTATTATGGGTTTCTTTTAATGATCCAGATTCTTTGCCAGAAGTAAGTGTTCAACAACAACATATTTTTGATCAAGGTCATATTATTGGAGAATTAGCTAAGCAATTATATCCAGAGGGTGTTGATTTAACTAATCAAGAATTTTCTGAGAATATTAGAAAAACTAAGTTTTTAATGAGATGCAAGAAAGTAATTTTTGAAGCAGGTTTGATTTTAGATAATCTTTATGCAAGAGCAGATATTTTAGTTCCTAATGGGGATGGTTATGATATTTTAGAAGTTAAATCATCTACAAGAGTTAAAGACATTAATATTCATGATTTATCTTTCCAAAAAAAAGTTTTTGAGGATTATGGCACTAAGATTAAGAATTGTTTTTTAGTCCACATTAATAATCAATATGTTAAGCAAGGTAAAATAATTCCAGAAGATTTCTTTACCATTACTGATTGTACAGAAATGGTTGAAGAATATTCAGAAGGGATTGATGAAAGAATTGATGAGATGTTGAAGATAATTAGAATGAAAGAGAAACCTTCTATTAAATTAACTGAATGTCTATCTGTTTATGATTGTCCAATTCATGATTTGGAACTTGAAAGTTTACCTGAAGGAAATGTATTTCAGTTATATAGAGGAGGGGCTTTAAGTACTAATTTATTTGAAGAAGGAATTATAAAGATTAAAGATATTCCTGAAGATACAAAATTAAATTCTAAACAAAAAATTCAACTGAAGTGTGAGAAAGATAATGAAGTTTATGTTGATAAAGAAAAAATTAAGAAGTTTATAGATGATTTAGAAGAACCATTGTATTTCTTAGATTTTGAAACATTTAATCCAGCCATCCCTTTATTTGATAATATGAGGCCTTATCAACGTGTTCCTTTTCAATTTTCGTTACACATATTAAAAGATGGTAAATTAGAACATCATGAATTTCTTTATGATAAAAAAGATGATCCTAGATTTGATTTTGGAGAAGAATTATCCAAATTAATTGGTAAGGAAGGTTCCATTATTGTGTTTAATCAATCTTTTGAAATGGGAGTACTGAAAGAATTGGAAGATGCATTTCCTTTTTTCAAAGAAATGGTCAGTAATATTAGTAAAAGAGTTGTTGATTTAATTATTCCTTTTAGAAACTTTAATTATTATAATTCAAAACAAAAAGGTAGTTGTTCCATTAAGAAAATTCTTCCTGCTTTAACAAATAAAAGTTATGAAGATTTAGATATTGCTAATGGTGCTGATGCTTGTGTATTATATCCAGCAATTACTTATAATGAGGTTACTAAAGAAGAAAAAGAAAAAGTAAGAAAAGACTTACTTGAGTATTGTAAGTTAGATACTGAAGCAATGGTTTGGATTTTAGAAGAGCTAAAAAAATTAAGCTCTTAAATTAAAGTTGCTCCACCAAATCCTTTTTGAGGAAATACATAATAATCATGCATTGGTTTTTCTGCCTCTGCTTTTTTCTTCATATATAACATTGAAGGTGTTTTATCATTTCCATTTAATACGTCAGAGACTAAAAAATTAATTGGGCAACTCATATCTCCTTTTTCATATAAAGCAAAAGGTAATCTACAAAACTGGAATGTTTTTAAGAATTCTCTCTCAGGCATGAAATCATAAGATTTTTCATGATAGTATTCATGATCCCCAATAGACATTCTATCATCATTAAATAAATGTCCATTTATTGAACTTGGAGAAGCTATTACTATACTTTCTAATTTTTGATTAGAACCATTAAAGTCTTGATAAATAAATTCTCTTTTCTTTTGTATTTCTCTAGCTTTAATATAAGCTCTTACTAAGTCACTATCACTTCCATCAGAGACTAAAATAAAATGATGTCCAATCCAATTAGAACCTACTAAAATACCTGGTTCATGATAATTATATGATTTGTTTTCAGGATCTATTGTATTGTAAGAGTCTATATTACATTCTTTAAACCATTTGTGAATATCAAAGATTAAATTTTTATCAAAATCATTTTTTGGCTCCATTTTATTGGCGGAATTTTGAATTAATCTTCTTGAGGCATCTCTAAATAAATAACCAACATCTTTAGAAACTTTACCACAATTTTTAACAACAGATAGTAAATTATTTAGATTTTTAGTTAAGAAATATCTTCCATTAATAATTTCATCAAATGAATAAAATTTTCCATCATGAATTGCGTGTTCATTTGAAATGTAAACTTGATTAAAATTAATTGGGTTCATATCCTTTTTATTATCATAAGCCTGATCCCATTCATCAACACCATTTAATTCTTCTAAAACTTGTCTTGTATGTTTTAGTTCATCAAATTCTAAGTCTTTAACTAATACAAGATCATATTTGCCATTTTTCCACTTAATAAATGCTGCTGGTCCTTTTCCCTTAAAATATGTTTTATCTTCTGAAGTCATTGGTTTTGACAAAACATTATATTCTGGCATTGATGCCACGAAATTCCTTATTGCTTGGTTTTTATCCATTATAGCCTCCTGAAAAATTGATTATATGCTGAGTTTAATTGTATTCCTTTATTATCAAAGGATTCATCATTTGAATTATAATTTGATTTCTGACAGATTCTTTTATCTTCTAGTAAACTTCTTAATGCATGATTATAGTCTTTACCCTTATGATCTCCAAAATTATCATTAGTTACTTGAAATAACAAATTTTTGTAAGAAATTCCACCTTCATCTGGAATTGAATTAATTACTTTATCTTCGATAGTTTCTTTTGTTGCTAGAACTTGATTCTGATTTTTATTAAATTTGAAATCATTATAACACATATTTAACCAGCAATCATTTGTACATAACATCATTCTGAAAATTTCACCATTTTTTGTATTATACAGAGGAATATAGTTTACTGCTTTGAATTTTTCTAATAAGGATTCTCTATATTTTTGGAAGGTTTCTTCTGGTGTAAATTCTGGTTCTATATTTACACTTCTTCTGATAGTTTTTTTATAACCTTCATTATTTTGAGCAGCTCCAACTACTTTTTTAAAGATAAAATGAGGAAAATAAATTAAAACATCTGTTTTTTGGTCAAATTTTCTAATTGTATCTATGGCTCTAGTATCATAGCCTTTTAGATTAAACGGGTCTATAAATACTAAAGTATGGCCCATTTTTGAATACAAAGCTTGTTCTAGTAAGTTATAAAAATCACCTTGCTTTGTATAAATGTTTATATTAGGACTATTTGGTTTATTTTGTGTTAGAACTTCTTTTAATAATTCATGAGATTTTGGAAGGTATTCAAAGAAAACCGCTTGGATTAATTTATCATAGTCTGGGTTTGTTTCTAATAAGTCTTTAAAAACATTTAATGCAACAACTGGACCACCAATCTCGCCATCTTGGTACATTCCCTCTCCAGCTAAACCATCAATGTAAGTTAGATTTGATTTTTGATTAGCGAAGACCTTATGTTCAATAACTTTCTTTAGTATTTCATGTTTAAAGTTAGTCCAGGGTTGCTTTTCTTTGAAAAAATCTTGCATATAATCAAGAAGATTATTTTATTCTTAAAGTTTATTGAAATGATTAAATATTTATACTAGAAATATTTTTTGAGGGTTATGAATACCATCAAACATATTTTATTATTAATTGATGATAATGGCAAAATTGTACTTAAAAAAGATGATAATATTTGGAGAATTCCAGATTTTGAAGTATCTTTGAAAGAATCATCTCATCATGCCATAATTAGATATATTAGCTCTGAATTTAATTCTAGAGTTAAGGATATTGTTAAATTAGAGCATAAATTTGAAGATAATATTATGTATTCACTATTCTTGGTTAAAACTGATAATGTTGAGAATTCTAGTTCAGTAAGAAAATTCGACCCAGAGTTTGTTAATTTAGACAATGTTTGTGAGAATACAAAATGGGCTTTGGATGTTATGAAAAATAAAAAATAAAAAAATTAATTTAAATAATAGAATTAATTAGTTCTTTCTCTTCTATCTCTATTTTTAGGTCTAGA
>JAHWHN010000044.1 GCA_019323235.1 Candidatus Woesearchaeota archaeon
ACAATTTTTTATGAAAAAACAAATTTTTCAATTTGAAGACTGGTTTTTTGTTATATCTATTTCTAACAAAGGAAAATTCTTCTATACACCGGAAGTTCTAACAAAATATCGATTACACCAAGAAAGTTTCACTTATAATTTGATTAAAAAAGAATTACTTAAATATTATTCAAAAATTGAACTTTATTTAAATTTAATCAACACTGCTAAAAATGATTTCATCATTGAAAAATCGAAACAGAAAATTTCAATTATTATAGGTGATTTGAAAGATGCATATGAAAAATGAATTTAGATAATGTTGATTGGGAAAAATATCTTGAAAATAATAAAGATTTATGTAAATATTACTATAATACAGTTGAAAAAATAAAAAATCATTGGATTAATCAAGGTAAAGAACAAGGGAGAACCATTTATTATAAAGATGAAAAAATACCAGAACTGATAAATGAACCTTCGGTTTCAATCATAATTAGAACAAAAAATAGATTAAATCATTTAAAAAATTGTTTAAAATCTATTTCTAAATTAAATTATAAAAATTTTGATGTAATTATTGTTAATGATTGTTCTACAGATGGTACAAAGGAATATCTTAAAGATTCTAATTATAAAGTTATTAATCTTGAAAAAACAAATACAAGTGCCGAGTTATATAATATCGGAATTAGAAATTCAGATTCAGAATTTGTAGCATTTGCAGATGATGATTGTATTGTTGATGAAAATTGGTTAATAGAGTTAATTAAACCATATTTTATATCTGATGACATTATTTGTGTTGGTGGAAAATCCTTTATTGGAAATACTGAAAAACTTTATTTTCCGGGTCAAATTGTAGGTTGTAACATGTCTTTTAGAAGATCAATTTTTAAAAAATTTGAATTTGATAAAAATTTAAAGTACTCTCATTTGCATGATGAAACAGAACTAATTCTTAGATTAGTTGATAAAAATTATAAAGTATATAACGAAAACAAGGCAATAATTAAACATTTCATAGATGAAAGTAAATTAAAAAGTGTATTGGAAGGTGCAGAATATGAACCTTATTGTTCACACCTTAATTGGATTTATATGCATTGCAAAAAATTATCATTAAAAAAATATTATAAATATGTTATGTTTTATATATTTAATAATAATAAAAATAAATTTGTTTTAAAACATTACAAATTTAATCTATTAAGTAAACACAAAAAAAATATATTTAAGATCATAAGAGAATATTATATTTTATTAATTGAAATTCCTTTAAATTCAAGAATTCAAAATTATAAAGATAATAAGAAGCTTAAAAATGAATGAAAAATATAATACTTCAATTATGAAAGGAAAACTTCCTGATTTTTTGATAATAGGAACTCAAAAAGGAGGTACGGTTTCACTTTGGCATAATTTGAAAAAACATCCAGATATTGAATTTTGTCCAAATTTCAGTTCTAGTTTTGATGATGGTGGGGATAATGAAAGAGAAGTTCATTTTTTTGATAAAAATTGGGATAAAGGTATAGAGTGGTATAAATCTTTATTCAACAACAATTCTAAATTGCAAGGAGAATGTACGCCCGAGTATATTTTTTATTTAAATTCGCATAAAAGAATGTTTGAAACATTACCTAATGCTAAGCTAATATTTATAATAAGAAATCCAATTACAAGAGCGTATTCATCATATAATCACCAATTACAACAAGGTTTTACATGGGAAAATGACTTTTCTATTGATTCTTCATTTGATGAAGCCATAAATGAAGTCTTTAATAAAGATTTAATGATGGATTTTGTTTCTATTGGTTTTTATATTAATCAGATTAAACACCTTTTAAAATATTTTAAAAAAGAACAATTATTGATTTTAATTTCTGAACAAATGCGAAAAAACCCACAAGAAACATACAATAAAATCTTTGATTTTTTGGGTCTAAAAAGATTTGATATTGATTATACTCCAAATATACATTCAAGAAAATACAAAGAACCAATGAAAGAAGAAACTAGAAAAAAATTAAAAGAAATTTACAAACCTTATAATGAAAGATTGTTTGAGTTTTTAGGATATAGGATAAAGGAGTGGGATTGAGGTATTCTTTGAGTAAACACTGTTAACTTATTCGTAATAAAACCATAACCTTTATAAAGGGACCGGAACCCCTA
>JAHWHN010000045.1 GCA_019323235.1 Candidatus Woesearchaeota archaeon
AAAATGTAAACCAAAATATGATAAACTTAATTTAGATTCATATATTAAATATGAGAAAAAATTAAAATATACAAAAATAGTTAAACCGAAAGATGAAGATGAACAGATTGCAAAAATAATTAAAAATACATATAATAAACCACCAGGTGGATTTTTAACAAAAGCAAGAAGAGCTCAAATTTTAGATGATGCAAACGAAGCTCGTATTTTACTTAAAAATGATGAGATGATTAGAGAAATTGAATCATTAAGTAGAAAAAATGCGGAACGTATTTTAAAATGTATTGACATGGGAAAATGTAGTTTAAAATATTATCATGTTGATGAAAATAGTTTTAAAAAGAGTATTCAGTTTACATCTAAATCTATTAAATGGAAAAATAAAATTGATGAACAGTTTTATGCAAAGGGTTGGTGTACTTCAGAAAATATACGTGAAAAAATTTCAGAATTAAGAAAAGACGTTGAAAAATGGGTAAGAAGTCATTATTTAGATAATGTTCCAAGAATTTATGATATTCAAAGACGTCCTTCTTATGATGAAGATGGAATGAGAATATCTGGATATTCATACCGCATAATATTTCATTTAACACTTAAAAAGGAATATAGATAATGTTTGAACAGAAAGTATTAGATAATAGTAATCAGCCAATTCGCAATTTATATCCAAGGGCAGTTAAGGCTAGTGAAAATCCTTTAACAGGGATTACAAAAACAACAAACAAATATGTTGAATTAGTTATTCGTGATTGTGCAACAGTAGCAAAAAAATATTTGCCTATAATGGTATATGGAAGTTATCAAGATCCTATTAATACATTAAAAGGTAAAATTGAAGCAAAAGAAATTATTGATTTAGTTGGAAGAAGTGAAAAAGTTTTAGAAACAAGACAATTATTAAAATTAGTTTTAAGTAGTGCACAAAAATATCAAATTGATAAGCAATTAAAAACTAATGATTTAATAACCGATCACGAAACAAAAGATCCAGTAGCAGATGTTGATGACGTATATGGAGATTATGGTGAATCACCTCCTGAAAATCCTGAACAAGTTGAAGTAACTGATTTAACAAATTTAACAACAAAAGAAATAGCAAATTTCTTAATTAAAATTTTTGAGGCAAAATAATGTACGAATATAAAGGAATAGTTCATCGAGTAGTTGATGGCGACACAATGGAAATTGACGTTGATTTAGGATTTCAAGTTTATACAAGAATAACTTTTAGAATTTTAGAATTAGATACATATGAAACAAGATTGATTGGAGAAACAACTGAAGCAGATAAAAAGAAAGGTTTAGCAATAAAGCAATTTGTGACTGAAATATTAAATGATAAAGAAGTTGAAATTGAAACTTTTATGAAAAAGGGGTTCTATAAAAGATATCTTTGTCATTTGCGTTTTAAATATGATGATAAGTGGATAAGCTATAATACATTAATGTTTGCTTTAGGTTGTAATAAAAAAGCAAATGAGATACTTGAAAGAAATGATATGACAATAGATCATACAATAATTTCACCTGATTATAAAAAATTACATGAAAGATATAAAGAGATATTAAAAGAGCATGGCATTTTGGAATAAAGAACAACCATTAGGAATACCAGAAGGTTCAGTAAGAGCTTTGTTAGCACTATCTATGATTGTGTTTACATTCTGGTATTTTTGGTTATTCAAAGAAATTCCAAAAGAATTAGTTGGTTTAGATACTTTTGTAATAACTTATTATTTTACAAAGAGAGACGGTTATAATAGAAAAGTAGGCCATTGGAAATTAAGATATAAACTCAATGAACAAAGTAGAGTTTTAGAATCAGTATATAGTGCTATATCTGTTGCTGATGCAATTGATAAACTTAAACAAGATTATCAAAATAATGAAACAGCAACTAATATAGTAATAGAACATTATGAGAGGTTAGATTGATGAAGGATATTAGAATAATATTAATAACATGTACACAATGTAAAGATGCAGATGAATTTTCTAAAACACCACTTGGGAAATCTGCACAAAAACAACATGATATAGAAAATGTGTTTGGAATAATTCCATTTTATAATAATAAAAAAGGAATGCCTGAATGTTATAATAATGCAATAGAACAAGTTATAGATCCAGTAAATAGTTTTGTTCCAGCTGATTATGATAGAGATGTTTTATTATTTGTACATGATGATGTTTATATAACTGATATTTTCTTAAA
>JAHWHN010000046.1 GCA_019323235.1 Candidatus Woesearchaeota archaeon
CATTCCTGGAACGACTGGTTCTTGATAAAAAGGATTTTTTTCAGGAAGGTTCATTACAAAATCGTAGAAGTGTATAAAATTAAAATCACCAAATGCAAATTGCATATTTTCTGAATCTTCATACCTTATAATGTGTGACATTCTATTCAAGGAAACAATACTTTTTTATAAATTTTAGTGATAAGAAAAATATAATAAATAAAAAAAGAAAAAAGAGCTTAAACTCTTTTTTGTCTGCTTACTTTCTTTTTGTAAACAGCGGAAGCAGATGGTCTTAACTTTTCAGCTCCTTTACCTTTAGTTCTCAATCCTCTATGCTTTTTACCAGCAGAAGTTTGACCTCTAAAAGCTCTTTTAGTTGAATAGCTTAAGAAGTTTAATTCTTTATCACTAGTAATTTGTGGATGAGCTTTATCTACTAAGATAATTTCATACCAAAAATATTTACCATCTTCAGCAACGTAATATGAGTTCAAAACTTCACAGTTAACATATTTCTTATTAGCTCTTTGCTCAGCAATAGCTCTATAATTCATATTTGTAACTTTTTTATGTCTGAAAGTTTTAGGCCTTCTACCACCCGCAACAGCAGGTCTCATTCTTGCCTTTCTAGAAACTCTTTGTCTAACAACAATAACACCAGGTTTTGCTTTATACCCTAATGATCTTGCTCTATCAATTCTTGTTGGTTTATCGATTCTAACTGTGGAAGATTCTTTTCTCCATTGGATTAATCTGTCCTTCCATATTTGTCCTAAATTTTCTTTAGGTCTTTTCCATACTTGTCTTATATATTTATATAATCCCATTTTAGCCTCCATTTAACTTTAATTTTATTCTCTTGCGGATTCAGGTAAGCTACTACCCACATCTCCTTAACTGACGTGTAGTCACTGCGCTTAATTTATGTAAAATTAAGCTTCGTTCGTCATATCAACGTCCGCAGACTTTTAATATATCAGCCCATATTATACATTAAATATAATATGTAATTATATCTAGGTTACATAGATTATTTAAAAAGGTTATTGTATTTTATAATGAAAATCTTTATATTTATATGGAATCTTTTTTATTTATGGTTATTATGGAAGGATGTTTAGAGGCAAAACTGAATCTACCACAACAGTATTTGAAAAAGACAATTGATGGGGGTGGAGAAATTAGTATTCCTTCATTAGGTTTTGGAATTACTAAAGATGGTGTAATTGATTATAATGAATTTCAAGTAGAAGTTCCTCCGATGATTCCTTTAAGTTATGTCTCTATGAAAGACATAATTAAATGTCAATATACTCTTCTAATTAATTTGATTAAAAATTACAAATAATTATCTAGTAAGTTTTTTAAACTAATTCTGATTTTATACTAGCATGAAGAAAATATTAGATTTATTTGAATTAAGAGATGAAGCAGTTTCTAGTAAAAATAAAGATTTATTTTTAAGTACTCAATATGAATTTAAAGAAATAAAATCTTCTCCTTCTAAAGATTATATGGAATTATCCGAATTAAACTCAGAAGTATTGCATGTTGTTTTAGATGAAAATACTTACATAGTGATGGTTGCAGAAACTAGATATAAAGATTCAAAATCATCTCAAGAATATTTACTATATTACATAAAAGAGTCTGACGGAAGCTTATATATTTATAATTTAAAATAATTAAATTCTTTTATTCCATTGAATAAGTAATATTAATCCATAAAATAAAGTTATAATTCCCATTGCTAAAAAACCATATTTTGGCTCATACAAATCAGTTACGTAACCAATTAATGGGGCTAAAAGTGCATAAAGAATATTTTTTATGAAGCTTTGTAAAGAAATAACCGTTGCTCTATGGTGAGATGATGTTGTTTCATGAATTTTATGTTCTGTGTATAAATTAACTGTTGAATCAACCATTCCAATTAAGAATATGAAAAATAAAGCAAAATATGGGTTTACAAAAAACATTCCTAAAAATGCAATAATTCCTGCGATGTAAATTGTAAGGAGTAAAGTATTTTCTTTAAAAGATTTACAAATCTTATCTGCTAAGAAATGTCCTAGTGAGCAAGACATAAAATAAGTGGTAACGGCAATCCCTAATATAAGTCCAAGTCCTGTAGATATTTCGTAATATGGTTGTATTAAAAAATAAGTTAAATAACCCATGCTAGAAAGTATTGCGAAAAAAGCAATGTAATTTTTCATTACTTTGTTTTTTATTACAAATTCTGCTGCTTTTAAGATATGTTTTAAGTGATTTTTTTCTTGTAAGTGTCTATGAATTGGTGGTTCTTTGAATGTAGCAGCTATCAAAAACCCAATAAAGAAAAAAGCTGAAGTTACAAAAAAGATTAATCTATAACCAATTAAATCTGGTAAAAATGCACTTGTTATAGCTAAAACTGCTAGAAGGCCCATCCATATAGCGTGTCCTCTCCCCATTATTTTTACAAAATCTTTACTTCTTTTATCTTCTTTTAGAGAATCATATATGAATGCAGAATCTGCCCCACTTCTCAAAGCCCATGAGCCAGCATCAAGTATTTGTGCAAAAATAAATATCCAGAAATTACTTCCTATTGCAAAGATAAAAGAACCAATTGAAAAAGATAAACTAGAAAGTGCTAAGGACCATTTCCTTCCAATTTTATCTGCAAAAGTTCCTGAGGGTATTTCCATAATCAATATTGATATGGCAAAAATACTTTCAAGAATCATAGTTTGTGTCATTGAAAGCCCATTAAACAAAAAGAATAAAGTAATTACTGAAACACTTAGCTCAATCTTACCAAGTGACA
>JAHWHN010000047.1 GCA_019323235.1 Candidatus Woesearchaeota archaeon
TAACTTATAATAATGAAACAAATACATCTATTGTTTCGGTTATTGTAAAGGCGGAAGAAGATTTGATAGATTTTGAATATTATCAGAGAATTCCAAAATGTATGGCTCTACTAGCTTCATTAATCAAGTTCAAAAATGAAAATTACACTGTTGTTGAAGATGACCCTTTAGTTGTATGGCATTTTGCAGAAGTTAAGAAAGGAACTGAATTAGATTTCTCTTTCGAAATTCTTGGTGAAGTTTCACCAGATTGTTATAACTTAATGAAAGATATTTTTTATGAAGAGAAATTTTCTCCGATTAACTGGACTGGTGTAATTTCTGGATTATTGGTTCTTTCAACAATTTCTTTTATTGTTGTTAAATCAGCAAATCAGTCTCATAAGCTACACAAGATTAAAGTTAAATCTAAAGTTAAATCAATAAGAAATAAGATTAAGAAGTTATGATGAAAAGATTCCAACAGCCAAAGCAGGAATCCAAAAGAAAGCATAAACATCTAACCAACCGAATTCTACCCATTCAATATAATAAACATAAAATAATCCAATTAATGTGATTAAGTTAATTAATCTGATATGATGATGACTTTTTCTTTTTTTACTTGTTAAAGTTCTATTTGTTTTAGGGGTTTCAAACCAGTTAGTTTTAATATTGAAAAACCCTTTTATGTTTGCAATGAAGTATGTATGAAGAACGCTCCATGAAATCCATGTAGCATAAGGAATGAACATCGTATTTATGTGTTTATTTTTTTTAATTATTCTTACTATTGGTGGTGCAAAATTACTAAATAAAGATAAAAAAAGAATTGTGGTATAGGGAATCCTAATTTTCCCTAATAAGTATTGATAATAAACTGAATTATATGAGTCTGAACCAAGTTTAACTGCACCAACACTAAGAATTGCTAGTAATATGTTATATAAATCTTTTCAATAAGCTCTTGCTTTATGAAGCATAATTAATGCAAAACCGCCAACAAAAAATGCTATGATTCCTATTGACATTAATGTTTGAGGTAGTGTGTAAATGTCTGCCATCCAACCAAAGAAAGGTATTATTAATGCATAGAAAAGTCTGCTTGACATATTATTTACACTTAATACTGTTGCTCTAATGTCTGAAGATGTCAATTTATTTATATAATCATCAATGGTAATTCTTGCAAACCCTCTTATGAATTGCTGAATAAAAATGAATATAATACCAATCTTAATGTAAATGTTTGCCATTAAGAAATAAGAAAGTGCAAGTATAATGAATAGCATCCCTAAACTTAATTTCTCTCCTAATTTATTTTCAATTTCTTCTGAATATTTTGAACTTAATGCAGCAATTACATTGAATAAAGCAAATATTACACCGAAGAAAATGATGTCAATTCCTACTCCTTGCATGTATGGCTGGTAAAACCATAATGCTGCTTGCCTGAAACCAAAAATCAAACCAGAATATATAATTAGCCATTTTAATTTTCTTTGGTTAAAAATAAATTTAAATATTTGAATTATTTCGTAAAAATAATTCTTCTGGAATATTTTTTTATGTCTTTTAGGCTCTTTAAGAGAAAATGAAATTGGAACCATCATAATCATTCCAAACCCTGTTGCAATTAATGGCCATCTCAATCCATATTTGGCAATTAATCCTCCTGTTAAAGAACAAATTGATAGAGCAATTAAATAATAAAAATTCCCATTACCAGATATTTTTTTGAATTTTTTTTCTTGTTTTAAGTCAATTAAAGTATCATATATTAATGCTGAATCTGCTCCGGACATTAATGAAACACCAAAAGCCCAAATTAATTCAGCAATTAAAAATTGATAAAAATTGCTACCAAATGAATATACTATAATTCCTGTTGCATAAAAAATCGATGCTGCTGAGATTGAATGTTTTCTTCCAAAAATATCGGCTACATATCCAGTTGGAACTTCTAATAAAACAACAAGTATTGAATAAAGGGATTGTAAGATCATTATTTGTTTGAAGTTTAATCCATTTTCTTGCCAGAATAAAACTAAAATTGGAGTAAAGAAAACCAATCCTGCGAATATTTTCAATA
>JAHWHN010000048.1 GCA_019323235.1 Candidatus Woesearchaeota archaeon
AAGAAAAATTAAAAGAATATTTCAAGAATGGTATTTCCGTATATTCTTTAGAAGGTATGAGGAATGAAGACAGAGAAGGCGGAATGATGAGTACAAGAACTCGAGTTCTATTATCAAAAGAATATATTTTGTTATATGGAAAACAATTACCTTATGAAAAACTTCCTATGAAAACATATGAAGAAGCATTTAATGGTTTAGTTAAGTACATTAAAGAAAACATTAAAAATCATACCAATGAAGAATTAGCTAAATTATATCTTTATACAAGATATTTGGAAATGAAGATGCATAAAAGAAATATTAATTTTTCATTTCAAGTTTTAAAAGATTTGTCAGAGAAAGGAATGCTATTATATGAATGTGCAGATTATTTCTTATCAGATAAAGAAGATCTTCCAAATAACTTTATGTATAAATTAGAAAAGAAATTAAGCTCTTTAGAATTTAATTAGATTGAATTGCTAATATTTCATCAAGTACATCTTCTGAATTATTATCTGTTAGTTGATTTGTTAAAAAGATTCTATCTAATCCACCAATAATATAGGCCTGACCAATATTAATATTTTCTTGAAATCTTTTTGGAACTATTAATTCTTTCTTTTTATTAAATCTTGAAAACTCAAACATGTCTAGATAATTACTAGGATTTTCAGATAATACTAAATATTTATTCTTAGAATCTTTTGTAAAATAAAGACCTTCTGCATCTTTAAGATTTTTATAAATCTGTCTAATTAAACAATTTGGGAATTCAAATTTATAATTATTATTTAATTCAACTAAGTATTCTCCAAAGTACATATTTTGTGTATTAACAAATTTAAAATTCATTTTTATTTAAGTAATCAAATTTAATTTATAAAACTAACTGTAAAAACTATATCTTAGAGAATATTCGAAGAATTTTCGAAACAAAAACAAAAGTTATTTAAACATCTTAATACTTACTACAATTATGAATTACAAAAACCAATTAAAAATTTGGCATTGGTAATTACTTCTTAATAGACTTAACTATAAACTTTTTTTTTAAAACTTAATTCAAATTCATTTTTAGTAACAAAGATTGCTAAAGATAGGAGAAATAAAAAATGAATAAAATAAAAAAACAAAAAGATAATTTAAATCAAGATGGGACAGAAATGAATAACAATATTCATTGTCAATGGCAGTACTAATTCTAATAGAAATATAATCTTTGATAATTTTAAATCCATTAACCAAGAAAATGGAGATAATTTAGCTAAGGATAATTATGATGTTGAAAGGATAACTTCTGATCAAAAAAATAATGAAATAATTTCCCAAATTCCAAATTATCAAAAAAATTATTTAATAAACAAATTAAGAACTGAGGGATTAAATTTCGAAGAATCATTTATAGCATCTTGTTACATTATGTGTGCTACCAATAAGCAATTATATAATTCTTTAAAACCATTAATAGAACAAAGCTTAAACAATTCTTTAGAATTTACCTTAGATAGAGCAAAACAAATTGGAACTGAGTTTGCAGTATCTTTTAGAGAAAAAGAAATGTATAAAGGTTTAACACCTGAAGAAATAGCGGGCGTAGCTTCTGGCTCAATGATGGATTTACAATATCGTTTGGAGCTAGAAGGTTCCTGTGGATTTCGTGATCTGGAATTTACTTGCTTGGTTAGTTTAACAGATACTTGTGGTATGGGTGCTGATAAAGGTTTCAAAGACGGCATGAAAACGATTAATGTTTCAACTTTGAGTGCTATAGTAAATGCTTCTTTAGGAAATAAAATTGTAAAGCATGGTTCTTATGGTAACACATCATCAATTGGAAGTACTGATTTTATAGATATGACTGGTTCAAAAGTATATCAACAAACTCTAGATGATTATGTAGAATGTCTTGAAGAAAATAATTTTGTATATTCAGATGCACATGAATCAAAAACAATACATGATTTATCTCATCTTCTAATGGGTGAAACAATTAATCATATTATTGGTCCAATGACAACGCCCGTTTCAAAATATACTAAATTAAATAGGGTTTTGGGAATTAACCATAATGTTTCAACAAAAGATATTGCAAAAGCATATGAACTAATAAATAACAAAGGATTTCAAAAAATAGGGAATGTTTGTGTAGTTGCAGGTTTATCTAAAGATTTTGAAAATGAAGAATTAAAAAATTCAGAATTTGCAAAAAGATATACTATTCTTGATGAACTATCTCCTTATGAATCTATGTTGTCTTTTGTTGTAAATGGTTCCTATAAGGGGGATTATCTTTTTTCACCAGATGATATATTATTAGATATTCATGAATCAGAGATCATATCTAAAAATATCAAAGAAGAATGTTATAGGGACAATATCAATGCATTAAAAGGTGCTAATAAAGAAAGATCAAAATATTTAGCAATGAACTCGGCATTAGTGGAATTCACTGTTAATTATGCACAAAAAGAAAATGCTTTTGTCGACGGTAGGCTAAATAGAAAGTACATGAGGGAATGTTATGATAAATGTCTTGAAGAAATAAAATCAGGAAGGGCATTTAAAACATTAAAAAATTATGTAGCTATGACTGGAGGAGAATTTAATGAAATATAAAGATAAATATTTTATTTTTGATTTGGATGGAACTTTATATAACTTTGATGGTGAATCTAATAGGGGATTTACTTCATCAAAGTTTTATCAAAAAATAAAACAAAATACAACTGAATTCATTAATGAATTCATAAAGAAAGGAATTATCCCTAAGGATGAAACTTTTGATACAATAAAAGAAAAATCAAATGGAGAATTTAGTTTGTATTTTGAGAATGAATTTGGTTTTGATAGATATTACTTTTTTGAAAAAATTTGGAATTTAGAACCAAAAGATTTCATAAGAAAAAATCCTATCATAAAAGAAATATTTGAAAAATTAAAAGGAAGAGTTTTCATATTAACTGCAGCACCAAGAATCTGGGCAGAATCTGTATTGAAATATCTTGAAGTTTATGATATAGTAAAAAATAATATCATTTCGGGAGAACCAGATATTAGAAAACCAAATCCTTTGGTTTTTCAAGGAATAATTAACTCTGTAGATGGTAATGCTAAAGATTTCATATCAATCGGAGACCAAGAATATAGTGATATATTGCCTGCTAAAAAGTTAGGTATGAAAACTATAATTGTTGGTCAAAAAAGTAAAGATGCAGATTATGAAATAGAAAATATTGATGAAATAATATACTTATTGGAGAAATTAAAATGAACAAGAAAAAAATAATAATTGACACAGACCCAGGACACGATGATGCAATGGCTTTAATGTTGGCAGTAAAAAGCAATGAATTTGATATATTAGCAATAACAACAGTTGCTGGAAACTCAACAATAGAAAATGTAACTAGGAATGCTAGATATATAATGAATAAATTAAACTCAAATGTACCAATTTATTCAGGGGAAGCAAAACCATTAGATCGAGAACTAATAAAAGCAGTTGTCCATGGAAAGAGTGGTTTAGAGGGTATTGATCCAACTAATGAACCAAATCTAACTAATAATGCTGTAGATAAAATTATTGAATTAGTAAGAGATAATGAAAACTTGACTTTAGTAACTTTAGGACCATTAACAAACATAGCTAAAGCAATAAACAAAAATCCTGAGGTTATGTCAAATGTTAAAGAAATAGTTATGATGGGTGGAGCTATAAAAGTTCCTGGAAATAAAAATAGAGTTGGAGAATTTAATTTTTTTGTTGATCCATTAGCAGCAAAAATTGTTTTTAAGTTTCCAATAAAGAAAAAACTAATTCCTTTGGATGCTTGTAATCATGTAAGATTAAGTTTGGAAGACTTTGAAAGAATAAACTCTGACTTAAGGGAACCTGTTTTGAAGATGGCAAAACCATTCATAAGTAATATCTCTAAATTTGAAGGAGTGAAGGCAGCATTAATGTATGATCCATTAACAATATTTGCAATGATTAAGCCAGAATCCGCAACAACAAAAGAGTATAACATCGATATTGAAGCAGAAAGTGAATTGACAAGAGGTATGGCTGTTGCAGATTTAAGAACTTATTCTGAAGAAATACCAAATGTCTTAGTTTATGAAAGGATTGATGCTGAAGATTTCAAAGAATATTTTATAAAAACATTGAGTGATGAAAATGAACAATAAAACAATAGATGAAAAATTAACCTGGTGATGAAGAAAAAGAAGAAACATTAATTGAACAAATCCATAGGGAACATAGAGAAAGAGAAGAAAACAATCCTTATAAATCAGGATTTAAAAAAGGACCAAATATGTTTTATCAAAGAAACCCTGATGGCAGCACTCAATACAGACCAACAAAAGGATTTTATATATGTACTTATGGACCAAACAAAGAAACTTAGAATACTTTTTTTATTATTTTTTTATAATTCTTTTCAGAAACATCTTTTTTATATTCTTGGATTAAGTCAATAAAATCCTTCTCAATCAATCTTTGCTTCCACATATATTGAAGAAGTTGAGTTACATTCTTTGGCTTTTGAGTATAATGACATCTTTCAAAATCAATTAAAACAGGAATGTTTCTTTTTTTGATTACAACATTTTTGAAAGGCCTCATCATTTCTTCTTTATTGATTCCTAATTTATCCATGATGAAACATTGATCCATTAACTTTCTCAAAACCTTCATTTTTTGCTCTAAAGAAGCAGTCTTCATCCAATGAATCATAAACTCTCCTTCTTGAAATTCATAAACAAAATATTTATTCCCAGAAAGAAACAATTTAGGTCCAATATTATACTTATTTAAAATAGTTAAGAAATTAATTTCATTTTCAATTCTAGCAATTGCATCAGACTCTGGATTTTTAATTTTAATAGCAACCTTTTTGCCTTTGTAGACTCCGGTATAAACAAAACCTCTAGCTCCCTTCATAAAATATTCTACATTCGTAACATCTTTAATTTTAGGTTTCATTATTCGTTTCACTCTTTCTGAGACCCATTCTGGGTTTCATTTTATTTAGGAGGTATTAAAACTCCGTTTTCTTTATGCCTTTCTAAGCATATCATTGTTTCAGTTCTTTCAATACCTTCTCTTACTTTTAATCCAGTCTTATCATCAAATATAAATCTAGAAAGTTCTTCATTATTTTTAAAACGAACTTTTGCAATAATATCAAAGACTCCTGAAGTAATGTAAACTTCTTCAACATTTTGTAATTTAGAAATTTCATCTGCAATAGCATGAACACCTTTCTTAAAAGAAACAACTATATGAACTAGTGCAGTAACATTTAAATTTAATTTTAAAGGATCAACAACAGCTTTTATCTTACTAATGACTTTGTCGCTTTTTAGTTTCTTAATTCTATTATGTATTGTAGAACGAGGGATTTTAGTTTTCTTTTCAATTTGATAGATTTTTCTATCTGCATCTTGTTGCAATTCTTCTAATATTTTGACATCTATCTCATCCATGATATAAGAAATGCTTATTAGTTAATAAATATTGCTATTTTTTAAATAAAATTTCCCATTTTTTCTAAAAAATTAAGATTTCATCCCATTTTTTCGTAAATAAGTATAAATACCTCTCTTACGTTTCTACATTTGTTATTAATTTGGCAATAAAGTCAAATTTAGGAGGTAACAAAAATGTTAGAAGAAAATTTATGGGCAGACCATAAAATAAAAAACAGAACAAATTATGAGAAAAGACAAAGAAGTAGGGAAAGAGAGATGGAAAAGAATAGATTTAGAGAACTAAATATGTATGAAAGTTTTAATGAATACATAGTTCCGAATTTAAACATACATAATCCAATCTCTTATGAAGTAGCATGAGGTAAAAATGGCTTATAATGATTGGGAATATGAATGTGATTGTGAAAGTAGAAATATCAGTAACAGATATGCACCATCTGAAACTCCGTTTATGGATTTAGTTTTCATATTAACTCTTTCTACTTTTGCAGTATTTGGTGCGATTGAGGATAAGCTTAGTCGTCGTGAATATACGGATTATCAACTTGAGCAAATGGAACAAAAAAGACTTGAAAAAAGAGTAGATGTAGTTCTTAGGGATAAATACTCTCCTGAAGAATTAATCAAAATTAAAAATGAATATTTGACTCATAAAATTGCAATGATGGAATCAAATTATCGTTGGGCAAAAGACTTAACTTTCAAGGATTGGTTTTTGGAAAACTATTACAAGGAAGATAAAAAATGAAACTAATGAATAATTTCAAAAAATACAATAGAATTGTATTCAGTGTAATATTGGGGCGTTATAATTAAAGGCTCCTTGCCTTCATAAAAGAAACATTTAATATATTAATTAGTTTTTAAATAAATTTATGAGGTATATTATTAATTGTAGATTAAAAGGACCTGTTGAAAGATATCAAAAGAGATTAGTTAATGAAATTGCAGATAAATTTAACTTAACATTAACAAAAGAAGAAAATCTTGATACACACTTTACTTTAAAATATTCTTTTGAAACTAATAATATTGAGGAAATAGAAAAACTTTGTAAAAACTTTTGTGAAAAAAATAAAAAAAGTAAAGTTAAAGTTGGGACTTTTAGTGGTTTTAAACCTCATGTAATATTTATCAATGTAAACTTATCAAAAGAAGCAAAAGATATTTTTTCAAAATTTATTAAAGAATTAAAAAAAATAAAATGGATGGAATGGGATCAATATGATGCTGAAAATTTACATTTTCACTCAACAATTGCTGAGAATTGTAATGACAAGTATCAAAAAGTAATGAATTTTTTAGAAAATAAAGAACAAATTTTCGAATGTTTTTTTGATAACATAACAATTTTAAAATTAGTTTCTGGTAATTCCAGTTTCGGAAAATGGAAGAAACATAAAACCTTTTTATTTCAATCTTAACTCATACAAGAATATATCTTCAAAGAACACATGAACTTTATCAACTAATTTATATTTATAACCTTCTCTATCCATAATCTCTTTTATTTTATCAGGTTTAGAATGTGAGGTAAATATTATTAATATCTTTCCTTTATCATTCAAATAATTGTTAGCATTTAATAAAAACTTCTCAATTACTTCATAACCTTCTTTACCACCATATAAAGCAATATCTTCAATACCTTCATCTTTTGGTAAATAGGGAGCGTTAAAAGTAATTAAATCAAATTTCCATTCTACTTTATCAAACAAATCAGAAACAATAAATTTACATCCCTCAATATTTTCTTGACAAAATTCTATTGCCTTAGTATTAAGATCAACACCAACAACAGTATCACAATGTTTTAATAACTCTTGAACTATAATTCCTGAACCAGTACCAACATCTAAAGCAGATTTAAAAGAATAGTCTTTAATATGATCTCTTAATAAAAAAGAATCCTCGGCTGGTTCATAAATAGATTCATGCATTTTTATACTCGTCAGTTATTTTTTTAGCGTATTCTTTAACTCTGGATTTAATTGAATCCAAATAATACTTTTCAATTTTTTCTGCAAAAATTTCTGATAAGTTCATATTCTCATTAATTCTATAATTATTAGCAACCTTCTCAACAATAAATAAATCTCTTAATCTTAATAATTGACGACGAACATTAGAAGAAGCTA
>JAHWHN010000049.1 GCA_019323235.1 Candidatus Woesearchaeota archaeon
ACCTATCCTTTAATTTTGTAATATTTTCTCTACAATTTAAGAGAATTTTTTTAGCATCCTCCATCTGTTATAAAATAAAGATATATATTTAATGATAAATTATCAGTTAAAATTAATCAGCCAAATTGATAAATTTGAAACTTATAATTTGTCAAAAAATTTGAAATCTGTTTATTATTTTAAAAATTAATATAAAGCTATAAATATATATACCAATATTTTAGACTATGTACCTTAAAAATGACAATTCAACAATAGGGATGGATGAATTTGAAGCAAGGGATAAACTATCTACAAATGGTTTATTATTAAGATACATTAATAATAAGACTTATGATGATTGTTTGAATGCTATCAAACAAAATTGTTGGGCATTTAAACATGTCCCTAAAGAATTTCAAAAATTAGAAATCGTTAAATATGTAGTTGAGCAAAACTCGCTATTGCTTAGATTCTTTAAAAATTATGATGATCAGGAGGCATTAAATTTCTGTCTTCAAAAATCACCATCAATTATTTCATACTTAAAAAATCCAACAGAGGAAAATATTAAAATGGTTATTAATTTAAATCCTAGTAACATAAGATTAGTTGATTCAAAATTTATCACAGAAGACATATTTAGGACAATTATATACCAACTAGAAAAAGATCCAAGTCTCATAAATAAAGTTCAAAATCCAAGTCCAGAATTAATAAAGGATGTCTTAGAAATAAATCAGAATTGTTTCAAGCATATTAAATCAAACAGATATTCAATTTGTGCATTTTATGATGTTGCTTCAGACCAAGTATACAATCTATTCGAAGAGTATGAACAGTATAGAAATGAAAACTGTTATGAAACTTGCTATGGTGAAGAATATGGCGAACAATGCGGTGAAGAATGCGGAGAACAGTACGGTGAAGAATATGGCGAACAGTACGGTGAAGAATATGGCGAACAGTATAATGAAGAATATGTAGAACAAAATAGTGGGGAATATGTAGAAGTTTGTTATAAAGAGTATGATGAGAATGGAGAATATGAAGTAGAATATTATGAAGAGGACGATACTCCTAATCCCGGGGATGTTACGAATCAAGCTGATATATATTATAAAATGATCGAATACAATCTTCAACATGTCAAATTGGTAAAAAATCTTGATAATCTTTTTAAGAAATATAAAAATTATTTTGATGATGAAATTTATCCATCTCTTTTAAATATGAACGACAGTGAATTTAAATATTATTCGACTGAAAAAGATGTTTCTAAAAGTGATGATGATGAATATCTAGATGATCAAATTGAAGAATACACAACACAAGATTTTAATTCGGAATCATATAATAATTCTGATTCTGATGAATTAGATGATGATTTTGATTCTGACGAAGATGAACTTAGTAATTCAGATGATTCTGATGATTCTGATGATTCTGATTCCGATGAACTTAGTGATTCAGATAATTCTGATTCTGATGAACTTAGTGATTCAGATGTTAATTCTTTGGATAATAACATTGACGAGGAAGAGAATCAATATATAAGTACAGAAACCAATACTGAAGATAACACAGTTATATTTGTTAAGGATGGTGATGAATCATATGGCAGCGAAAATGACCAAATTTCAGAAAAAGTTACACATGTTCATGTCACTGATAACGTTGAAGTTGAAGGAGTAGAAGAATCATATGTCCATAAAGTTGATTCTCAAACTAGTGAAAAGAGCGAAACAAAAGAACCAGTAAAAGCTGTTTATTATGAAAACATAAAAACAAACAGTACACATGTTTCAAAAAATTCTGAATCTGTTGAGGATGCAATTCATGATTATATCAAGAAACATTATGGTTCTAAGTGTTTGCATAATGCTATAAATCATTTTAATAAAGCATCCACAATTGATGAAATTATGGCTGATGCTTCATTTGATGAAGGTATTTTCTACTTGAGAAACATAAATGGTAAATATGAAATGTACAAAAAATCAACAACTTATGTAGAATCAGGAGTTATTTTTACCTACAAAAATGCTGTTCCAAAATATGAACTAATTCGCATATATAGTACAATAGAACTATAAATAATTGATTTTTTTTTATATTTAATTAATAAGATCTTTAATATTAATTAAAAAATGTCATTATCGGAACAAAAAAACCGAGCATATCTTGCTGATCTTAACAAGGTTAAAAAGGATCCATCTCATCTAAGAAATGTTGATAATCAGGATGAAGCGATGTGTCTAGAGGCAGTAACTAGAAATGGTTTGACTCTAGTTTATGTAAAATATCAGACTGAAGATGTTAGGAGAGCTGCTGTTGGAGAAAACCCACACGCTCTTAATTTTGTTGATGTTCAATCTGAGGAGGTTTGTGTGTTAGCTGTCGAGGAGGATGGTTTATGTCTTCAGTATGTAGAGGATAAAACACCGTACTTGTGTAAAGTTGCTGTTTCGCAAAATGGTAATGCTTTAAAATTTGTTCCTAAAGATTTACAAACTGAGGAGCTTTATAAAATTGCTATTAAAAATGATCCAACAATGCTACAGGAGATAGATAATCAAACTGAGGAAATATGTTTAATAGCTATAAATACAAATCCAGAATCGATAGTATATGTCAAAGAACAAACACCAACTATAATTAAAGCTGCATTAAATCATCCAAATTTTACTCAAAGCTTTATTGATTTTGATAAATTTAAAATTATTGCCATTAAAAATAAACAAACTGGTGAAGTTTATAATCTTGATAATGCAATAGAGAATGATTATATTAAGCCAAAAGTTAGCCAATATGATTTAGATTCTAAACAAGAACCAGAAATGAAACAAGAAACCGCAAATAGTTCTGTAGTAGAAAATGAAAATCATAGCCCCGTTGTTGAAACTTCTGCTACTTACGAAATAAATTTCTCAGCAGATAAACACAAAATGATAATTTTTAAAGATTTGAGAAAAGAAAAAACATTATTCATTAATAATGTTGTTTCAATTCAAAATGAGATTGAAAAACTAATTAAAAGAAAATATGGTAGAAAATGTTTAGAAAAAGCATTAACATATTTCGCAAATAGAAGTACATTAGATATGATCAAGAATGATGAAACATTCGATGAAGGAGCATTCTTCATTAAAAATGATGAGAATAATTATGATCTTTGGTTAAAAACAACTAATTATAGGGAAAGTGGATGGTTCACAACAGTTAAAGTTAGAGAATCATCAATCCTTAAAATTAGAGAATATAGTGTTGTAGAAGAAGAAAACTAAAATAGATTTATTTATTATATAGTAGATATTTAACTAGCAATGCAAAATATTAAATTTGATAAGTTTGTTTTAACATCAGTTTTAACCTTAATTCTTATTATGCTTTATCTTAACTTTTTTGATAAAGATGTCGAAAATCTTAGTAATGGTGAAGAACAAAAATTAAAAGATGATCAATCAATTGAAAGTGAAACAAATAACAAAATTGATGATTCTGACTATAAAAAAAGATATCATAATAAAATGTTTTCCCATTTTTCAAAAGTGGAGTATAAACCTAAAGTTTATAGGCCGTATATTTATTAAAACATTTATTATATATACAATATAATAAATGAGTATATATAGCGCAAATTTAATCAGTTCGTGGTATGATAAGAACTATATTAAGCAGGTTAATTATCTTTTAAAAAGTAGTAACCATGATGTAGATGATAATATAAAAGCAATTATAGTACCACATGCTGGTTTACATTATTCTGGAAAAGTTGCCGCATCAGCTTATGGAAAAATTAATTGGAATTTAATTGATAAAATAGTAATTCTATGTACATTTCACAGAGGAGAATCAAAATTAATTCTACCAAGTTTTGAAATTATAAAATTTCCAGATAGAATAATGAAAGTTGATTCACAAAGTAAAACAAAATTATTAAATTTAGACAATAGTATTGTACAAAGTTATAATCATTTTATTGATGAACATTCATTTGAAGTACAACTCCCATTCATTATGACTTTAGCAAAGGATGGTACAACAATTCTACCAATTCTTGTCGGTAGATGTCAAAATTTATTAGAAATAGCTAAATCAATTAATAATATTATAGATAGCAAAACACTAATAATTATTACAACCGATTTTACCCATTATGGTCCTAGATTTGATTATGTAGTAAATAAAAGTGGCGAATCTTTAAAAGAGTATCTGAGAGAGAAGGATATGAAAGATGTTCGAGCAATAATTAGTAATAAGCCGGAACAATTTGAAGGTAAAGCTGTTTGTGGTAGATGTGCAATACTATTATGGATGGAGATGGTTAAGTTATTAAAATTACAAAAACCAAAACTCATAAAATATGAAAGGTCTAGTGATGGAGATGATATTATTACAAATTCTGTTTCATATGTTAGTATGGTATATTATGCTGACATGAAAGGAGGATTAAACAAATATGATCAATGGAAAATAGAAATAGATAATAAAATTAAAATCGGTGAAAAAATAGACATTTTCAAATTATCAGAACAAAATATACTAAACATCCCTCGTTTATCC
>JAHWHN010000050.1 GCA_019323235.1 Candidatus Woesearchaeota archaeon
CTGTTCCGTCTTCAAATGTTCCTGTATAATCAACTTTTACTTTATTTCCGTTTTCTATAGGCATTTTAAATTCCTCGTAATTTGATGATAATAAAGATGATTTATAAAGGTTTGTAATAAATTTCATTTATTAAATTAGAAATATAAAAAAGATACTTATTTAAATAAGAAGTGATTTTTAACATATATGAATGAAGATTGTACTATTTATAAGATTACAAACATCGTTAGCAAAAGGTGGACAATACCAATTTTACTAGAGATATATAAAAGTAAAAATAAAAGTAAGAGATATTCTGAAATTAAGAATTCATTAATGGACATTACTCCAAAGATTTTATCTTCTAGACTTAAAGAATTAGAATTAGAAGGTTTTGTTGAGAAGAAAGTTGAAAAGAATTCATTCCCTGTTAAATGCGAATATTCTTTAACTGAATCTGGTTCTGAATTCATTCCAATAATTCAAAAAATAAAAGAATGGTCTTTGAAAAATAAGTTTGACAATAAACATTGTAAAAAAACTAAATGTGAAGATTGCCAATATTAAATATCAAACATTTCTAATGATTGAGGATTGCTCATAAATATTTCTCTAGCAATATCATCAATGATATAATAGATATTCCTTTCTACAATTTTATGAACTTTCTCTAAATCTTCTACAAAAAATTCTAATTCACAAATGTTTTTGAATATCATCTCAACCATGTAATCAAAGCCATTATTTATTTTCCATACAGAATTTGTATTTGGATTTTTTAATAAGAAACTTCTTAGTTTATCCCTATCTTCAGGAATTGTTTTTAAGATAACTGTTGCCCTTACCGAATAACCCAATTTACTAAAGTCAGCCAAACAAGTATGCTTTACTATTTTATCAGTCTTTTTTAACATATCAAACAGAGTTGATATTGGAATGCTTGTTTGTCTACTTATCTTTGTTAGTCTCTCCCTACTATTTTGTCTTAAGTGACTTATTAATAATTGTTCTTTATCTATGTTCATTGTAAGTATTACATTAATTCCGAAAATCTTATACTTTAGCTTATAATTATATAATTACCTTATAATTATATAATTCGAAACATTTAAATAGATTTTAACTTACTTAAATAACATGAAACCCAAGATTTATCTCAAAACAAACGGAGTGAAGTTATGAAAAGAAAAGTTATTCAATTAGCTGGTAAAACATCAGTTGTATCTTTACCATTACTATGGGTTAATAAAAATAAGATTAAGAAAGGTGATGAATTAGATGTTATTGATAAAGAAGATAAGTTAATTATTTATAATAATAAGTTTAAACCAGATATTCTTAAAATTTCTTTAGATATTGATAAAGAACATTCTTTTGATAAAAGATATATTAATGATTTATACAAAAGAGGTTTTGATGAAATTAAAATTAAGTTTAAAGATTCTAAGGTTTTAAATGAGATTAAGAAGTTTGATTTGTTGGGATATGAGATTATAGACCAAGGCAAGGACTTTTGTTTGATTAAATCTATTTCTTCCGAGAATGAGGATGAGTTCCACTCTATGCTAAGAAGAAGTTTTAGACTTGGAAAAGAAATGGCAAATGGAATCTCTGAATATTTAGAAGGGCAAAAAATCGATCTTAAGGAAATAAGAACTTTAGAGAATATGAATAATAAATTCACTGATTTTTGTTTAAGGATTATTAATAAAAGGTCTTTCAAAGATGAACATAAGGCAAATTATTATTATGTAATAACTAGAGAATGTGAAACTATTGTTGATTACTTCAAATACATTATTGATGATTTAATGGATTCTAAGAACAAAAAAATATCTCAAGATTCAATTAAGTATTTTAATGAAACAAAAGAATATTTTTTCTTATTTTATGAATTATTTTATGATTATAATAAAAAGAAATTCAAAGAATTTTATAATTCTAGAAAAGAATTAATTGAAAAAGGAAGAATGTTAATACAAGAAAAAGGAATTGATGGTTTAATTGCTCATCATTCTTTAAATATTGTTGTTGCAACTTATAATTTATCAGGTCCTTTTATGACTATGAATTTTGAAGAGGTATTTTAAACAAACTCAAAGCGAGTACGAGAACGTAACGAGGTGAAGTAATGAAATTATTATGTGTTGATAAAGTTAAAGAAAAGTATATTAAAGAAGGAATTGAGGATTTTCTAAAAAGAATTAATTATTTTGGGAAATTTGAAATATTAAGAATCAA
>JAHWHN010000001.1 GCA_019323235.1 Candidatus Woesearchaeota archaeon
AATTTTTCATTTTTCAAGTTTGTAATTACTTGGCCCTTTTTTTTCCTAACTATTCTTGCAGCTAAATTAGAAAATCCGCCGCCCGATGGAATTAAATAGCTAGACCTACACAAATATACAAAATCTTCATCAGGTATTTGGTAATCTTGAACTGAAACTATAAATCCTGACTTTTCGAATAATTTTCCGATTGCTTTAATATAAATTTCATCTTTATGGTTATCTATGCTTTGGCCACCACCTGCAACTATTTTTATTTTTTTTAATCCTTTAGGAATTAATGGTATAATTTCTTTATAATAACTTAATGGTTTTACGTAATGTCCAGCTTTACGAAAAAAATTTTTTTGTTCTTTTAGCATTTCCTTTACAGTATATCTTGATTGATTTATTACCTCTCCAACCCTTAAATTAACCACTACCTCATGTTTTTCTGGATTATTATTTAATTCATATTCATCTACAATCTTCATCATTAAATCTAAATTACCTTGTTCTCTTGTAGCATTCATATATTTTGATACAATTGAATCAGGATATTTTTTAGAGTAAATTTCATCAAAGTCAATATCAAAACGTTGTTTTTTCATAGTCATATCAGCTAATCTATACATAATCCATTTTTTTTGAAGATCTAAGTCATAAGATTTTTTTAAATTAGATTTTTTAATTTTTTTAATAAATTTAGTAATTATTTTTTTAATCATTATTTTTATTTTTAATATTATCATCAAAAGTATAACCAAAAAGTTCGATATCGCGTTTGTAGAATTCTTCAACCTTTTTTTTGGTTTCTTCGTTGTAGTATTTTTGGTAATCCTTAACAGGTTCAAAATTTCCTTTTAAACGGTCAATAGACATAATACCTTCTTTCTCACAAAGTTTTTTTAAGTCTTGTTTTAAATTTTCATATTTGATTATTTCATCAACTATAATTTCTCCTTTATCATTAGAAATAAAATATGTCTGATCGAATCTGAGAAATTCGCCACCCCTACCTAAACAATCAACATACTTATCAAAACTAACATGGGGATTCTCAATATCATTATATCTCCTAACAAGTCTTTCCCATGGGTTACTTACAACTGCAAAAGAAGTTTTATTCTCAGGAAGGCCTTCTTCTTTTAATTTTTTAAAAGGAATTAATATAGTATAATTCAAATTTTTGATTTCTTGAACTGCATTAAAATGAATTGGAACAAAGAAAAGTTTTTTATTTTTCAAAGGATTTGTTTTAAATAGTGGGTTAATTTGAGATAGAACTTCATCTCTAGCCTCTTTAAATTTTACAATCCAGCCCACAAATTGTTTTCCTCCAAATAAAAACATAATTGCAGCCATAATAACCAATATTTCTGAAACACCAAATCCCATTTTATAATATGGAGTGAGTCTGTTTATTAAAAGTTTTCTAATTTAGCTTCTTTTAAGTAGTTTAACTATAAAATAAAAACAATAAAGTTTATAATAATTATATCTTTATTAGAATAATAGTGTTAAAAAGTTTAAAGGATATTTTGTAAATGCCAGTCTCTCTAAAAAACTATCTGAAAAAATTAATCAGAAAAACAAAAGAAAATAAATCTAGATTATCATTTTTCCTTGAATATTATTATTTCATTTTATTATTTTTTAAAAAACAAAATAAAAAAAATAATTCAAATAAAAAAATAGCGGCGATTGTTCTTAGTTGGAAAAGACCGAAAAATCTTCCATTTGTTATTTATGGATTAAAAAAGCAATCGTGTATTGATAAAATTATAATATTACATAACCATCCATCAAAAAGGTGGATTCCTAGATGCAAAAATATCTTTTTTGAAGAAAATCATGGTTGCATAATTAGGCATAAATACGCTGCAGAAATAGAAGGATTTGATTATTTTTTATTTAGTGATGATGATCTTATGCTCAAACATGATGTTTCAAAAGTAATTCTTAACGCAATTAATTTATATGGCGAAGAAAGTATGTATGGTTTTTTTGGACAAAAACTTAATTTGAAATCAACAAAACCGTATTCTCAAGGCACCCCTATAAATTCTATAAGTAGAGATTTTGTAGATATTATTAAAGGCAGACTTCATATTATATCCAAAGAAGGAATAAAGGAAATGACTAACTCAAATTTAGATACGCCTGCATTATTATCTGAAGACGATATTCGTGCAAATATAATATTACAAATGAAATTTAATAAAGCAAATATTTTATTACCTCTTCATAAGAATCCAATTGACTTACAAAAAAAACACGCGCTTGAAAGACGTAAAAACCACCTTTTATTAAGAGATGAGGCAATTCTAGATGGTATAAAAATGGGTTGGAGTCCTATTAGACCATAATTACAAAAAAATAAAGTATTATTAAAATGAAAGAGTTAATTAAAAGGATAATTATATCAAGAACGTGTAAATGGAAAAAGAATAAACTCCTCTCTAAATATTTTGATAAGATTGTAAAACCACTTGAATTTAGATATAAATTCAACCCTAGTTTCTATATTGATGATGATGTAAAAATAATGGCATTTAGAGTTATTAAAAATGGGAAAAAAATATCCTCATATGTTTATATAGAAGATAAAAAAGATAAAAGTTTGATAAATATTTCAAAAGAGTTTGTTAGTAAATTAGGAGTTAGACAACTTATTGACCCAAAAGTTACGTTACTTAATGATGGCATATATCTTACTTTTAACACAGGTTGGAGTCCTGATGGTAATGACATATTTATTATGAAAATATATTCTGAACAAGAAAGTCCAAAAAAAATAATCTATAGGGGAAGGCTGAAATATGAACGAAATTGGTCATTCTTTTCTAAAGACGGCGAATTATATGCACTTTATTGGTTAAATCCTTTGAAAATACTAAGATTGAAAGAAAAAAGAAATCATGAATGGGAGTTTGAAGATTATTATTCTGATAATAAAATTAATAAAAATATTCCTGAAGATATTACTATTGGTACACAACTATGCCTTAAAGATAATAAATATTATTTTGTGGCCCATGAAAAAATCAAAATGAAAAATAAAAAGATTTATTTTGGAAGACCTGCATTATTTGATTTTGAAAATAAAAAAATTATTTTTGGTAAAAAAATGTTGATACATTCTTTTCTAAGTTTGTTGGGTAATAAATTTAAAACAAATGGGAATTTATTATCATGCACTTATTTTTCAGGGATTCAAATAAAAGGCAATAAAATAATACTGGGTTATGGTGTTAATGATATAGAAACAAGATTTTGTCAATTGAATATAGATAGTTTTTTAGAATAAATGAATTCTCATTGAGTATTATCTTCTACCCACTTTTTATATTTATTTGAAACAACTATGAACTTATCATCTATTAATTGATTTATATTTTCTAATTTTTTTGAATTTTTAGTTTTAAGATTGATTAATGGATTTTTATACATTACTTCTGCATATTTTTTATAATCTACCGAATCACCGCAATATTGTTTTTCTTTTAATGCGTCATCAATTTTTTCTTTAAAATTTTCTGTGAATTTATAATGTAAAAGAACTGTGCTTACATCAGCAATCACTCCTCTATTAGAGAAATGCTGATGTCTTAAAGGTCTTAAAATAGAATTATTAAATAGAAGGGGCATTTTCGTTAACCATACCCCTTTGGCATCAAACAAAGTTTTTCTAATTCCACCTTCAAGATATAATATGCTCTTATTTAGAATTTTATCATATTTAAAACCATGAGGACACATTCCTTCAAGAGGAAATTTTTTAAAATCTGAAACATCATAAAGATTATAAGATGCAAGAGGTATTTTTTTTTCGGGTATTTTTTCCTGGAACATATCAAGCATTTGAGCTACAACAACATTGGCACCTTGTTTATTGAGATATTCTAAAAATTTAGATAGTGGAATTTTCTCTGAATAAGGATAATTCCATAATTCATCTATGTCTGCAGTCAGACTCCATTTGTCTTCTGCAAAACGTTTCACTAGGCACCTTCTAAGAAAAATATTATTTCCCTTGAAAGGAACATTTGTTTTTAAAATAGTTATATTTTTGTGTTTTTTTGCAATCTCAATTGTTTTGTCTTTAGACCCATTATCTAGAAATACAATGTGTTTAAAACCCAATCTTCGATAATGTTCAATAAAATCCTTAATCCAAGTTTCACCATCTCTCACTAAGCAAAGAACTATTGCTTCATTTTTCCTATATTTTATTTCGTTTTTACCATGAATAATCTTGGTATTAATATACATATAATTATAATATCTATCATTTTCATTAAATTTATTTTTTATTTTAAATTTAATATATTTATTTCTCAAATTTATTTTAATATCGCCATATTTCTTTTTAAAATTAGACAAAGTATTTTTAATTAACATATCAATAATTATTCTCCAAAATTTCTTTTTTATATTCTTTAATTGTTTTAGCAAGAAGCATTTTACCCGGAAGACCACTTTTTTCATATTCATTAATCCATTTTTCTGCTTCTGATGAAAATATATATCTTCTATCAAACTTATATACTGATTTAAAGCAATGTAATATTTTAAGATCTTCTAGATCTCCCCATGAATTATATATTTCATCAAGATATTCAACTTTAACGTTGGCATTTATACAAGATAGTGCAAGAGCTCCTTGTTCAATTGGCCAATCTATAAGAACTTTCTTTTTTGATTTGAGTATTTTTAATTTTAATAATTTTTTAAAAATTTCCATATTCTCTATAATTCTTCTAAATTTCCAATGATTAAATAAAGAATAAGTAAATGCAATAGAATTTTTTCGTATTTTTAATACTGTCTCTGATGTAGCTAAAAACACTCCTGAATTAAACATTGGATACTCTTCTTTTCCTTCAAAAATTACTTTTTTCTTTTGACTATCTTTACAATATTCATCAACAAGTTTATCAAAATTAACAAAATTACCTCTATCAGTTTTACCTCCTCGCCTACATAAGAAATCTACATTATTTTTCTTTATTGGATCAAGAATATTATCTAAATGTCTAAGAACTATGGTGTCACAATCCATAAATATTAAAATATCATATTCTGAAGGGTCAATAGCATAAAATGCGTTTAATTTTGAGGTATGAGGTATAGCCCCCAACTTTGGCATTGTTTTAAAATTTATAGGAGGGAAGTGTTTTTTAAAAAAATTGATTTCTTTATTATCTAATGATTCTGCATTAGTAATTAATGTAACTTGAATGCCACTTAATTCTCCTGCATTTTTTCTAAAACTAAATAATAATAATTTTACTTGATTTAGAAATTTTTCATTATTTTCACAAACTAATGCTAAACATACTTTCAAAATATATCCCCCGAAAATGATTAAATAATACTATTTATCGAGATTGCTCACTTAATTTATATGTTTTTCGTATTGTAAATATTCATAACATTTAATAATATTTATAAAACTATCATTTAATCTAAATTTAATGTTATTTACACCTAAAGAGAAAATTATAAAATATGTTGAAGTTAGGCCTAATTCTTATTCTGGTTTAGGTAATAGAATTAAGTGTTTGGTCAGTGGTATGTTAATTGCAGATAAATTAAATGCAAAAATATTATTAAATTGGAATAAGTCTAAAGGTTGCAATTGCTCATTCAAAGAATTATTTGAGAATGAATTCTATCTTATTAATGATACTTTTTTATTTAGTTTTTTAAGAAAATTTAAGTTTTTAAGAAAGAACAACTTAAACACTATATCTATGAATACTTGGAGATTGCTTTTATTTTCAGACATTTCAAAATATTATGGTAATATGAAAGTTTTAAAAGAAGATATAATTGATTTTAAGTATGAAAAAATTCCAATTAGCAAAAGGGTGGAAATATTAAAGTATCTTAGTCAGCTTAAACCTAAAAAAAACATAAAAGATGAAGCAGAAAGATTTTCAAAGAAAATAAGTGAAAATACTATTTATTTTGCTATAAGATCCTGGGCTGATTGCCCAACTAAAAAGAGAAAAAATTTCCAATTTAGAAGAATATTTAAAATAATGGATTTATTTCCATCTTCAAATTTTTACATTTCATGTGACTCTGATGAAGTTTTAAAGAAAATTGTTGATAAATACGGTTCAAGAATATTATATTATCCTCATAAGGCAACGATTGGAGATCGTAATTCAAAAAAAGGAATCCAAGAAGCTTTAATAGAAATTCTTATTTTATCGAAGAGTAAAAAGATCTTTGCAACTAAGTCAAGTACTTTTTCAGAGGTTGCTTGGTGGTTTGGTGGTTGTAAAGCAAAGGTTTTCATCATAGAAGATTATTTTAATAATCAATTCAATAATTATATTTAATTACTTGCAATAATATTTATAAAACTTTAATTTCTAAGTCTATTATGACTGATAAACATAATATGAAAGATGTCGCAATAATTTTTATAGGGATTGGTAAGTATATAGATTATTTTCCTAAATATTATAAAACCTGCAAAGAATTTTTCCTACCAAAATCAAAAAAAACATTTTATGTTTTTACAGATAATATAAATAATGATTTCTTCAAAAGAAAAGAAGATGTAATTGTTATAAAAACTAAATCTGAAAAATGGCCATTTTCAACTTTGTTTAGATTTAGGTATATAAATAGTATCTCTCGGGATTTATTAAAACACACACATATAATTTATATTGATGCAGATATGTATATTTATTCAAAAATTTGTGAACAAGAATTTTTTTCATATAAGAATCCGCTTTTTGGAGTAAAACATCCTGGTAGTATTGGCATTAAAGGTTTTGAACATAATAAAGAATCTTTGGCTTGTGTAAATAAATCTGATGATCTTTCAATATATCGCCAGGGTTGTTTCTGGGGTGGCGAAGCAAGTTATGTTCTTAATATGTCTAAAGAACTTGCAAAAAGAATTGATGATGATTTATCAAGAGGAGTTATTGCGAAATGGCATGATGAATCTCATTTAAATAAATATTTCATAGAAAATAAAGAATATGTATATACGTTTAATCCTGGTTACGCTTATCCAGAATGTCTTTGGAATAAAATAAATTTTGAAAAAAAAATAATTCATATATTAAAAGACCATGGTGCCATGAGAAATGTTTCAAATAATAATCTTAAAAAAATAATTAAGAAGGCACTCGTTACTTTTTTAGGTGAAGAAAAAATTAGAATGGTTTATGAATTTTTTTTTCATAATTATAGAAAAAATAAAAATTCAATAAGATATAAAAAAAGAATTTTTAGAATAAAATTAAATTCCAAAATAAAAAAGTTTAGAGCGAAAATTAGTTATAAAAAAAGAATTCTTAAAAGAGAAATTAGGTTTATAAAATGGTCTTTTTTAAAACATAAAGTTGGCTTAAAATATATTTATTCAAGATTCTTTTTTTCCAAAAAGATTAAAAATAAGAGAACAATTATAGAAAAAGAAATTAATAATAAAGATTTATCAATCCACATAGTCACAGGTCATAGAGATTTTATTAATATGCTTTGGTCATTATCTTCTTTTTATAATGTCTTTAAAGAGATTGGACAATTATATATCCACGATGATGGCTCATTAAAAAATGAAGATGAAAAAATAATTAATAGATTATTGCCAAGTTCAAAAATAATCCCTGCAAATTATCTCCATCAAAATTACATTCATGAATTAAATGAAAATCCAATACTTAAAGGACAAAATGGCCCTTTATTTAAAAAAATAATCGATACCTACTTCATATCTGATAAAAAAATGAGATTAATATTGGACACTGATATTTTGTGGTTTAATCCATCGGTTGAGATAGAATATGAAATAAAAAATAATACTCAGAATTCAATTCTTATGAAGAATGACGTTCCAATTGAAATCAGGTTTAAAAATGGTACTAAAATGGATGAAAAATTCGCCTGGTCTAATTCAGGAATTGTATTATACTCAAAAGAAAACTTTAATTTAAAAAAACTAAAGAATTTTTGGAACAAAATAGATAGGTCTCATGTTCCTAGCGTTCACTTCTCGGAACAAACAGGATTTACAAATTGTCTTGAAGATTTAAAGATTCTTCCTGAAGATAAATATACTTTGTTTGAAAAAGAAAATGAAACAACAATTATGAGACATTATGTTACTCCGTTGAGACCTTTATTTTATGCTAAATTATTAGATTTAAAAATTAAAAAACTACTCGATAAATAAAACAAATTATTTATAGTGCCAATTATTTTAAAGATAACTAATGAGGATATTACCTGGAAAATAAGTGAACAAAAATGAAAAAATTTAACTGGAAAGAATATATTAAATCAAGACCAGATTTAAGAAAAAATTGGAATTCTCCGATTAAGGCAAGACTCCATTATGTATTATTTGGTCATATTGAAGAAAAGAGTCCTCATAAAGAATTAAAAACCAATTTGGTAAATAATGTTCCTTCTCTAATTAGGAAGTATATTTTAAATGGTATATTTAACAAAACTAAAAAGAATTCAAAAGTAGGTATAATAATTACCTATCATAATAATATTTCTAATTATACAATTCCTTGTCTAAAAAGTGTTTTAAAGTATACTCCAAAACCAAGACTGATCTTGGCATTTGATAATGAGTCAACAGAAGAAGACTCTAAAAATATATCTAATTTATTTAAAGAAGAAGATATTCGTTTTATAAGAATTGATGATCAAAATGAAAATGGAGGATTAACAGGAACTTGGAATCAAGCAATTGATATTTGCATTGAGAATAATTGTGAAAAAATAATCTTATTAAATTATGATACTCTTGCAGATGATAGTTGGAAAATATTTATAGAAAATATTTTTAATGATAATGCTTGTTATGGTCCCGTTTCAAATGACCCTGGGTGGAATAATGCTGGTCAAAAAAAGACCAAATCTTATTCTTTAAAAAATAAAAATTCTTTAAAGAAAGGGACTTTAATTAATGGATTTTGTATGGGATTTACAAAAAATGCTTTAATTTCAAATAAATATGATTCCAAATATTATTTTAATCCAAATTTCCCTTTTGGAGGTAATGAGTTAGAATGGGAAACAAGATTTGAAAAAAAAGGAGGGAAATTCTTAACAGTTGAAGGTTGTTTTTTATATCATCATGGTTGCCATGGTTGGAAGGATAGAACAGTAGTTTTAGATAGGATTATTGGAAAAAATAGGCAGAAAACATTGTTTTTAGAAATTGGGGTTAAAGATGGTTATATTTTGAGAAACATTATTGCTAAAACAATAATAGGTATCGGGTCTGATTTTAATAAGATAAATAAAAACTATTACTCTGATAAACATTCATTTACAAAACATGGTAATTATTTTTATGAAATGGCAAGTAATGACTTTTTTGAAAAAAGAATTTTAAAAGATAAAAAAATTGACGTTGCTCATATTGAAGGTACTTTTGAATATAAACAAGTTTTGAGAGATATAAAAAATTGTTTGGACAATTTAAATGAAGGTGGTGTAATAGTAGTTAATGGTTGTAATCATAATTTTAATATTAATCCCGATAATTATAAAAAATCTTCTGATAAAAATTCAAATTATGATGTTTGGAAAGCAATAGTTTATTTACGTTCAACAAGAAATGATTTAAACATATTCACTTTAGATGTTGATAGTGGACTTGGAATAATTACAAAAGGAAAACCTGATAGTTTATTATCTTATTCTAACGAAGAAATTGAGATGATGGATTTTGATTTTTTTGACAAAAAAAGGAAAGAGTTGTTGAATTTAAAAAAATGGGATAACTTTTTAGATTTTTTAAAAAAGAGAAATAAATAAAATCTTTAGAATGTTTTTCAAAATAGTTTTTCTTTTAATCTTCTAAAAAAATTAGGTATAGTATATGGAAGTAAATAAATTTCAATTAAAATTTCAGGATAGAAACCTTTTTTCCTTTTTTCCTTCCATAATTCTAATCTTCTATTAAGTCTAGCAAGTTTACTAGAGTAATACTTGAATTTAGAAATGTCTCGTTTTATATTTACATCAGAATTATTAATGACTTTTTTAAGTAGTTCCTTATTTATTTTATGTTCTGGTTCAATGTTATTAATTATTTTTTCAAGAGTTGATTCAGTATTATTTATTAAATCATTATAATCTATCTTTAAATAATCTGAATTATTAAACACCCATCTTTTTGTCCAGTTTTTCCATAATCTCACATATTTAATTAACCATTGTTCCCAATAATCTTTGTTATCTTTAGTACTTCTGCCAAGCCACATGTTATAAAATGATATTATTGTTGGAATAGCATCTCTATATTGAGTAATAATATTATTTTCATCTAGTGATTTAACTTTTTTATTTAAATTTGGTCCCATATTATCATGGTATTTCTGAATGGAGGGGTTATCTGGACAAGGGGTTAAAGTGTTAAATCTTTTGGAGCAATGTTGATAATATTCGCAATAACTAAGGTTACCTGCTTTAATAATTTTTTTACACTCTATTATTCCCAGATTACTTAAATTGGGATTTTTAGAATAGTATTTAAATAATAGATTCATAAGAAGATGATGTCCGCTTCTAGGGAATGTTACGATTATTGTTTTTTTCATGTTTATTTTAACTCTTTTCCATCTTGTGAAATATTGAGGATATTCTTTTTAATAATCTTTGTATTAATATAATACTCTGGTAATTCTTTTGAAATCTTCCATCTTCACTCTTTTTTTCAATTACCTTAAAAATTCCGATATCTTTTTCATATTCTCTAACTGCCTTCAAGACTTCTTTATCAACTCTATTTATGGCTAATGAAGGTCTTGGAATAAATAACATTGAATTATGTTTATATTTATACCATATCTTTTGTTTATTTATATTAAAAATTGGTTGGCAATAGTGCATAATTGGAGCAGATTCATCATTATTATTATTCCAATTGTTGCATAATCCAATGTTTTCCTCAGCATGACATATTAGATTATGTTTTTCCATTGCTATTTGAAATGCTGACATATCTGCCATCCATGTTTTTTTTTTTTCATAACCTTTCCTAGCAAAATTCTCAATGTCATTTACTATTTTTTTCATATCTTCTGCAAGAATTGCAAATGGGAACATAAGGCAGCTTTCATTATTATCGGGGCATAAATTTGGTTGTATTGAAGTTTCTTCACAATACTTTTTAGAATATCCTTTCCATCTTTGACCATATACATGACCTATTTTTACTTTAGGAACCCATGGTTTAATAAATATCATATCGGGGTCTAAAAAGATAAGTATGTCATTATCATTAAACTCATAATTATTAAAGAAATATTTTAGTGATCCTGGTTTATTCATAACAGGCCAATGTTTATCGTTGCTCATCTTAGAAAAAGAAGGAGTGGTAATTGTTTTTCCAACTTTAGATAAAGATATTTTCCTTTTAGGAAATCTAAAATCTTCAGAACATATACGTATTAGCTTTCCAGGTTGACTTACTTTTTTAAAAGTATAATCTAATAAATCGCCTTGCCATTCTTGGTCAGGTGAATTGCTCATACTATAGATGGTATAAATATTTGATTTCATTTATTTTAAATCCTTCCTATCAAGTAAATCAATTATTTTAATTATTTTCATAAATTTAAATATTTTAGGATATTTTCTTGGAAATTTAGTATAGCGAAATTTTTTAAGATCAATATATGATGAGTATAAAAATATCTTTAGATGTGACCATTTCTTACCTTTAGGAATTCTATTTAAATCTATATTCTCTGCTCTCTCCAGATTTTTTTTCCATTCTTCATGAAAATAATTCATTTTTTCCCAAGGTCTTTCGTCACATAAAAAATGTTGAACAATTACTTTTACATTTTTTGGTTTAATTTGTGACTGATTTTTTCCACCAAATACGAGAAAGTTATATACAGAAGGAAGTTTTTTCCATTTTTTATAGAAAAATAGATTAAATACTCTCTGATCTCCGTTTTTTCCTTCATATTCTTTTGATAATTTTAGAAGTATATCAAATGAATTATCATTTATTATTTTTGTATTAAAAACCATCACTCCAGAATTAAATCCTTGAACACTTAAATCATAATTTTGTCTTAATCTTTCTATAAGTTTATGTTCTTCTGGTGTTGGATTTGATTTTTTAACAAAATGTTGCCTCAATCTCATATTAGACATATCTGATGATGCCGAAAAACCTTTCTCTTTTGTTAGTTTATCTAGTGAACCCCAGACAATAATATCGCCATCTAAGTAAATAATAGTATCCCATTTCTTAAATTCAGGAGTAAATAAATAAAATTTACTTGTCACCACTCCATTCATCATTCCAAAGTCTCCATCAACTAAAGGTTTGCATTCTTTAATCAATATTCCTTTATCTCTAAACCACTTTAATTTTTCTTCAGGAATGTTATGAGCCAAAAGCATATAATCCCCTTTCCAACCTGCATTAAAGTAAACACTAGAAAAAAGTTGTTTTGCCTGTTCTAAATACTTTTCATTTGCTAATGTTACCAATAGATTCTTTTTCATTTTTTTAATAATTGATTAATTTTTTGTTTTAATATTTTTTCTATTAGAAAAAACTCCTGTCCCTGCGATTTCTCCAAAGATTTTATTTGATAATTCAATTAATTCTTTATCTTTAAATATATTCTTATAGAATTCATTGTCAATAAAATTCTTCCATCTTTCAAGAATTTTCATTTCACGAATATTCCCTTTAAAATGGCATCCCTCAAAAGAACTTCCTTGAGAGGCCATTTTATTAAGAATAGATTCATTATTTTGAATGTTTAATTTATTTGCTAATTTATTCCTATATTCTTTATTGCTAACAAAAAAATCATAATTAATAGTGATTAAATTATTATTTTTATTTTTTAAAAAATTGTTTCCATAATCTTTCCATAATTCAATGAATCTTTTAGAGTTATTCTCATTCATAATATTTGCAAAAATTAGACTGGCAAAAGTTTTATATGGGTCCCTGAGAATTAATATGTTATAATTCTTTTTTTTGATACAAAATAATTTTTGAATTATGCTTTTCTTATGTTCTCCAAAGATTTTATTAAACTTATCATTAAATTCTTTATTTTCAAAAATAATTTTAAAATCTTTATTTTCATAAGAACAAATTAAATTATCTACATTAAAATTACTTATTTTATTAATCATATAATTTCTAAATTCTTCTTTTAATGAACCCCTAACTAGATTTAAACCAAAAACAGAATTAATATTATGAGATATATTATTAAGGTGTAAATAATTTTTATTTGATTCGCTTATCCAATCAATAATAAGATGGTTACCAGATTTTTGCAAACCTAAAATCCTAAATGTTTTCTTAATATTCATTTTAAATCCTTTGTTAATTTTTCTTTTTCTGCTTTAATTCTTTTGGCTCTTCTTTTTTCACATTTTTTTCTAAACTTAATTTTATCTATTTCCATAATTTTTCTGTTTAAATAATTTCTAAATTTCTTTAATCTATTTTTTTCCCAATAGTTTTCATCAACATAAGACCACCAAGTTGGATTATTTTTATTTCCAGGGCCAGTATATAATATACTTGTATCAATTTCCGGATAAATATTACTTAATAAACCTCTCATATGAGGAATATATGAAGAAAAACTTGAACTAAAAGAACCAAAGAATCTTTTTGCAGGAACCCCGCATAACATATCTATTACAATACTTTCTTTAGATTCTGTCCTATAAATTTTACCAGTACTAGGATGGTTTTTAAAACACAATGAATCTTTTCCTTTTTGTGACCAACATACAACCCTATGCCCTTTATCTTCAAAAAGACTGATTAATTCTTCATTATAAACATCACTTAATATAAGTATAGGAATGTTTTTTTCAATGGATTTTGTGACTTTATTAACAATATCTTCTGCAGATATATTTTTAGATTTATACTGAAAATCATTTTTTCTTACATGTAAAGCTACATATTTAACTAATTCTAAATTATTTTCTTCTAGTCTTTTACAAGCCTCATCTATTAAGGAATTCTTTATTCTTAATGAAGATTTAATTAATGAAAAAAAACGACCAGGGCGAGGAAAGCCTAACGGGAAATAACTAAACATTCTTGTTCTCATAGGAAAATGCCAGTGGTCATAATTTTTGTACTTTTTCAATAATTTCACATTAACTTTACCCTGACTATTAGTCACAATTTCATCTGAGAAATCTTTCACAGCTCCTTCTTTTGGCTTTATGTAAACAGGAACGAATGATTTAAATGATGCTTCATCATAAAAATCAAACAGATGTGCCTTTTCATTTAATAAATACCATCTTCTAGGTTCTGGTAGGACTAATGCTCTGTTAAAAATTTTGGCAATACATAACATTGTCTCGACTCCCATTCTAACATTATTCCATCCTCCACGGTCCCAATCAAAGCTTATTGTCTTAAGAGGTTCCTTTTTTAGATTAAAGAAAGGAGTTTTGCCAGGGCATACTTTTTCTCCTATAACATCATACAAACTTTCTTTACATTTTGTTTTCAACATTCTACTTCACCATGAGATTATTGCAGATTTAATTTTTGTCTTTAAATATCTTCTTGATAAATTACTATTTCTTTATATTTTTTAATTTATTGTAGATTTTAGGGTATTTTCTTTTTAAAAAAATTCCAATTAATCCTATATGTTTATTCAATAAAAGTAAACTTTCATTTAATATATATTTTGGATAATTAATTATTTTTCTTTTTTTTAGATATTTGTCATATCTCTTTATTTTATCTTCGCTCCATATTGACTTTGGATTTTTTATATTATTTAAATCAATTAGTTCTGCTTTTTTTAAGTTGTTTTTCCATTCTTTGTAGAAAGGACTATTTTTATTCCAGGGTTTTATTCCTGTAAAGTGTAGTATTATAGCATCTATTTTGTTGGGTTTAATATTAAAATGATTTTTCATTTGGCTAATTAGACAATTATAAACAGAAGATAAGAATTTTACTTTTTCATAAAAGAAAAGATTAAGTGTTGGTTGATCTGCAAATTTATGGACTGATTTATATTTATTAAATATTTCTAATAGTTTGGAAAAGGTATTTTTAGAGATCATTTTTGAATCAAATACCATAACTCCTGAATTAAATGATTTAGAATTAAGATCATATTTTTTATTTAATTGATGATAGATTTTATTTTGTTTTTTAACGAAATGTTTTTTTAATTTTAGCCCTTCACTACAAGCTCCAAAATACTCAATTTTAGTAAGATTATCTAAAGAAGCTCTCACAATTATATCAGCATCTAAAAATATAATCTTATTCCATTTTTTTAAATCTTCTGAAAAAATATTAAACTTAACTAAACGAGTTGGGGGACATTTATATTCCCCAATTAATTTATTATCAATCATATCACATTTTTTAATAAATATTCCTTTATCTTTAAACCATTTTAATTTTTTTTCAGGTATATCTTGAGCCAGAAGCATATAATCTCCTTTCCACCCTGAATTAAAGTAAACACTTGAAAACAGTTGCTTTGCTTGGTCAATGAATTTTTCATTTGCAAGCGTAACTACAAGGTTTTTTTTAAGACCATATATTTTATTTAGTTCTTTGAATATTAGGTCAAATTTATCTTTAAAAGATCTTCCATCATAATTACGGGCTAGTCGCCATTCTTGATTATCAAAACATTCAATAAGTATAAATTTTCCTTCTTGGATAATCTTAAAATCTTTTTTCTTTGTATTTATATTCTGGTGAAAAATCACATATTTAATATTTGTTTTTTTATATTTTTTAGTTATATAATCTGAGAATTCTTGAAATACTTTCATTAATTCTTTTATATTATTATTCGGACTATTTCTATAATTATAATAGAATATAATATCATCTTTAGACTTTAATTGATCTCTAAATCTTTCAATTTTCCTCTTAAAAGAATCGATGTCTTTTTTTTCATTTAGTACATCATGATGAGTGAATTCAAAATCACTATTAACAGTTTCATTAAATATATTTAAAGATTTTTTGTAATAATTGTTTTTAACTGCATTTTTTTTATCTTCTTCCAACCATGTTATGTATAGATATTTTTTAGATAAAAGATGTTTAAAATCATCTTTGACAATCTCAAGATTATAGCAAATATTAGTTCTTCCCCATCCAAAAGGATAAGATTCTTCTTTTAGACTATATTTTTCTAAAAGAAGGTCTATTAAACAATTTTCGCCAAGAGATATGTGATGTTTTCTCATAGAATAGAATAAATGACGTTCTTAAATAAAGCTTTTGCTTTATTTCCTAACTTGAAACAACTTTAGAATTGAAAATATATGAATGCAGGATTCTCTGCTGAATAAAAATGTACAAATAATACAAATAGGAATATATAAAATAATGATAATATATAAAAATTGTACTTAGTAATAAAAAGTTCGTCATTCTTAATATATCTTATAATGTCATAAAAGATTATGATTACTATAAGAAATAATATACTTATGTTTTGTACTGAAATAAAATAATTCAGAGAAAATTTTGATACCATTAAAATGAAATGGTTAATACTCTCTGAACGAAACAAAGTAAATGTAATAATAATTAATGGCATGAATATTAATATTCTTGGTAGAATCATCCATCTTCTTAAATTAAAGATTGAGAAGTATTTATGAAACAATCTATAAACCATAGTTATTAAGCCCCAAGAAATACCCCATAAAACAAAATTCCATGCAGCACCGTGCCATAAACCCATAAGACCCATAGTAATTAAAATAGTACTTGCACCAAGCAACTTTCCTCTATTTCCTCCGAGAGGAATATATATATAATCTTTTACCCAAGATGAAAGTGTAATGTGCCATCTTCTCCAAAATTCTGAAGGAGTTTGACTTAAATAAGGAATATCGAAATTTTTAGAAAGTTTTATACCAAAACATAGTCCTAAACCTCTTGCAATATTAGAGTAACCTGCAAAATCACAATATATTTGAAAACAAAATGCTATTGCAGCCAATAATGCAGTATTTGAGGGATTTGCAAATGAATCATTAACAAAACGAGCAAGATTATCAGCAATTATTATTTTTTGAAATAAACCCCAGATTATGAAATAAAAAGCACTTTTAAAATTAATATCTTTAAAATATTTCTTTTCTTTAAGTATTGGGATAAGCCTTTTAGCCCTCTCGATAGGACCTGCAATTAATTGTGGGAAAAATGTAACAAATAATGCAAAATCAATAATGTTTTTTGTGGGCTTTATTTTTTTTCTGTAAATATCAATAGTATAACTTAGTGTTTGGAATGTATAAAAAGAAATCCCGACTGGGAGAATTATCTGAAGTGTACTTATATTAGCTTGAAAACCTAAGGAGTTTAATAAAAAAATGAAATTTTCTATGAAAAAATTAAAGTATTTGAAAAAACCTAATAGTGAGAGATTAGTTATAATACTTATTGTAAGATAAAATCTTCTCTTTTTATTATTTTCTTCACTATATATTTTTAAACCACATATATAATCAGTTAATGTCGATATTAAAATTAAAGATAATAATTTTAGGTTCCAGCTACTATAAAAAATATAACTTCCTAGTAAAAGTGTTGCATTTCTATATTTTTGAGGCAATATCCAATAGATTAAGAATATTAAAAAGAAAAATATCCAAAATTCAAAACTATGAAAAAGATAAATCATTCTAAAAGTCCCTCCTCTTCAAGTGTTTTAAAGATATTCTCTACAACTAACTCTTCTCCTTTGCCTCCAAAATGTCCTGTAAAATAAAATTCAAAATCATTCATTAAACCAAAGTACCCCACATTTTTTATTTCATTTAGAAAATTATCTTTATTTTCAACATATATAACTTCTGGATAATCACGTAAAACAGATTTTATAGATCTTAAATCACATAAAGGGGCTTGTACGAAAATTAGGGTAATATTATTTTTTCTAGAAATATTTGCTACATTTTTAATTAAATTTGATCTTCTGGTGTTATATGTTTGAAGAGTTTGATTATATCCTTTTGCAAACTCAATCTCTGCGGCAGCTATATCTCCTTTTTCGGAATGCATAATACCAAGCAAAAGATTATCAATCCCAGAAGAAGGATATTTTTCATTAATAATTTTTGAGATAGAAATTAAAAAATCATAGTTTTCGATTCTTAAAGATTTTCCTAAAAAAAAAACGAAATGTTTTTTCGTCTACTTCTTCATTTATAAATCTAGCATTTATGTCTTTTGATAATTGATATTGTTTAGTTTTATTTTTTAAAGTTGGATGATCGTCGTATAATCTTAGTAAATTCCAACGGCATTCTTTAGAATTTGTTTCATTTATACATTTTTTAAATATACTTTCAGCCGTAAAAGAATTATTAATTTTAAGATGACAAGTTCCGGCATTATTTAAAATATCGCCATTTGTTTTGCTTAATTTACTGTTATTCTCAATCCAATCATATAAACTAACACATCCTTGATAATCTTTTCTATTTTTATAAATGTTAAATATTTTTGTAATTTCTGAGTAATCTAGTTTTGAATGGTTTTTTAATTCTAAGATTAGTTTGTCGGATTCCGAATAATTTTTTTCAGATTCATATAATTTTATTTTTTGTATAATATTTTCAATAGAACCATTTTTTATCACTTCATGATTTTTATTATGAAGATAATTCTTTAAAAAAAAGTTATTTGAAATATCACTTATACTTATTTTTATTTGTAAATAGTAATATCTTAATATTTTTAAGGTTCTAAATTCATAATATTGGGATATATTTCTAGGAGTATTTATCAAAAAATCAGAGTCTTCTTTCCTTGAGTTATTTTCTTTTGGAAAATTTATATCCCCATGTATCATCATTAATATTATTTCTGGTTTATATTCTTCAATATAACTATTAGCATTGCCCAACCCTTTCTTAACA
>JAHWHN010000051.1 GCA_019323235.1 Candidatus Woesearchaeota archaeon
CAAATGCTGGTGTTAACGTATTAGTCATAACTTTAGAAATGGCAACAAGAAAAGTTATGAAAAGACTTGGTTCTATGAGATTAAAAATTAGTACTTCTGATTATGATGAAAAATCAAAAGATGTAGTTTTTATGAAACAAAGAATTAATAATTTGAAATCACAATCTACAGTTGGAAATTTATTTGATTCTCAACCTGGTAAAATTTTTGTCAAAAAATATAATACCAGTGATTGTACAGTTACAGACATAGATAACTATATAAAAAAATTTGAAGAAGTAAAAAGAATTAAAGTTGGGATGGTTGTTGTTGACTATATAAATATAATGGCAATTGAAAAAGGATTTGATATAACAAATATGTTATATTTGAAAGGAAAACATTTAGCCGAAGGATTAAGAAGATTGGCTGATAAATATGAATGTGCGGTAGTTACTGCTACACAAACAGATAAGGCAGTGTGGGGAGCATCAGATATTAAATTAGGAGATATACCAGAGAGTAAAGCAATAGCCGATACAGCAGATTCTGTTTGGGGTATTATTAGAAATCCTGAAATGAAGAAGAATAATGTATATAGACTTAAAATATTAAAACTTAGAGATGGAGAACATCACGAAGAACAAGTAAGATTTGATTTTAATACTAACTTTTTGACAATGGAAAATGATCAATTGGTTGGTGTTAAATAAAAATAAAATTTTTTCATGGTAAAGAAGAAAGATGATGAATTAGATAATGAATTAGAAGAATTGGAAGATGAAAATTTGGATGATATAGATGAAGAAGATTATGATGATGATTTAGATTCTGAAGATAAGGAGGATGATGAAGATGATGAGGATGATGAGGATGATGAAGTTGATATAATGTTTAAATTTAACACTAATAATCATAAAATAGAAGGGAAACATGCATTAAAAAGAGATACAATTTTTAAAGGTAAACTCGAAGAAACACAAGAAGAATTAGAGCATTTAACTACACCTTCTGATTTTAATGTTAGTGATGGATTACCAATTGAAACTGGTAGTAATTACGAATTTGAAAGTAAACATAATGAAGAGTATATAAATAGACTTAGTTTACAACAAGATGTTTATGAACTCTTATCTAATAATACAGAATTAGATTTTTCATCAAACAGAAGAAAACCTAATAGACAGGCATTTAATGATTATTATAAAATGTTATTGGATAATATAGGTAAAGATTACACAAAATCAGAAATTTTCGTTGAATTATCTTATTATTTTACAGATAATATTTTCAACATGTTTAAATTGCTTGATAAAGAAAGCGCCACACAAATAATAATAGAACTTAAACAGAGTGGCTATTTGTCAAATTTGAATAATATAAGATTCATATAAAAAATAATATTATGACATGAGTTATAAAAGAAATGAAGCATACAAAGCAACTTTAGAATATTTTAATGGAGACACATTAGCTGCAGATGTTTGGGTTAATAAATATTCATTAAAGGACACTGTTGATGGTGATACAGTATATTATGAATTGACACCGAATGATATGCATAAAAGACTTGCTAAAGAATTAAATAGAATAGAAAACAAATACCCAAATCCATTATCAGAGGATTTTATATTTAATCTATTGAAAGATTTTAAATATATTATACCACAGGGTTCTCCAATGTCTGGCATTGGTAATTCTAAACAAGTTGTTTCTTTATCAAATTGTTTTGTTGTTGGTGAAAATTCAGATTCATATGGTTCTATAATGAAGATAGATGAAGAGCAAATACAACTTATGAAAAGAAGAGGTGGAGTTGGGCATGATCTTTCACATATTAGACCAAAAGGTTCCATTGTTAAAAATTCAGCTTTAACATCAACTGGATTAGTACCTTTTATGGAAAGATATTCAAACTCAACTAGAGAAGTTGCACAAGATGGTAGAAGAGGCGCTTTAATGCTGAGTTGTTCAATAAAACATCCTGATTCTGAAGATTTTATAGATGCAAAGTTAGAGAAAGGTAAAGTAACTGGTGCAAATATATCTGTTAAAGTTACAGATGATTTTATGAAAGCTGCACTTAATGCAGAAAAATACACTCAATATTTTCCAATAGATTCATCTAAACCAATTATAACAAAAGAAATAGAAGCTAAAAAATTATGGAGAAAAATAGTACATAATGCTTGGAAATCAGCAGAACCTGGTGTTTTATTTTGGGATACAGTTATGAGTGAGTCTGTTCCAGATTGTTATGCCGAATATGGCTTCAAAACTGTTTCAACAAATCCTTGTGGTGAAATAACACTTTGTCCTTATGATAGTTGTAGATTATTAGCTGTTAATTTATATAGTTATGTTGATAATCCTTTTACAAGTGAGGCTAAATTCAATTTTGAAAAATTTAAAGAACATATTATCTATGCTGAAAGGTTTATGGATGATATAGTTGATTTAGAGGTAGAAAAAATTAATATGATTTTGGATAAGATAGAAAGAGACCCTGAACCAGAATCTGTTAAGAGAACTGAAATAGATGTTTGGGAAAAAATTTTAAAAATGACTCTTAGTGGTCGTAGAACAGGTTTAGGTGTTACAGCAGAGGGTGATATGTTAGCTGCTTTAGGTTTAAGATATGGTACCAAAGAAGCAACAAATTTTTCTGAAAAAGTTCATAGAACATTAGCAATAAATGCTTATAAATCATCTTGTATAATGGCTAAAGAGAGGGGAGCATTTCCTGTTTATAATTATGAAAAAGAATTAAACAATCCATTTATTCAAAGGTTGAAAAAAGATGATCCAGAATTGGATATAATGTTAAGAGAATTTGGTAGAAGAAACATTGCGTTACTGACTATCGCTCCAACTGGTTCAGTTTCCATTATGACTCAAACAACTTCAGGTATTGAACCAGCATATTTACCAAAATATAAAAGAAGAAGAAAAATAAACCCTAATGATAAATCAGCAAGAGTAGATTATACAGATGATGAAGGAGTTAAATGGGAAGAATATTTTGTTTTTCATCATAAATTTGAAGAATGGTTAAAAATAAATGGATATGATACAGACAAAGTTAAAGAAATGCCAGATCAAGAATTTAATGAAATATTTGAAAAATCTCCATATTTTAAAGCAACATCAAATGATGTAGATTGGGTTGAAAAAGTTAGAATGCAAGGTAAAATTCAAAAATATGTTGATCATTCTATTTCAGTAACAGTTAATTTACCAAATAATGTAACAGAAGATATAGTTTCTGATGTTTATGAAACTGGCTGGAAGAGTGGTTGCAAAGGTATAACAGTTTATAGAGATGGTTCTAGACAAGGTGTTATAGTTGCTAATGATAAAAAAGATGATATTTTTGAGAATAATGCAGCAAAAAGACCTAAAAGATTGGAATGCGAAGTTGTTAGATTTACAAATAATAAAGAAAAATGGGTTGGTTTCTTGGGTTTAATGACAGATGATAATGGTGAAAAATATCCATATGAAATTTTTACTGGATTATTAGATAAATTCTATATTCCTGCTGGTATTGATAATGGTGAAATAGTTAGGACTAAAAATGGTGATAAAAGTAGATATGATTTTGTATATAAAGATAAAGATGGGTATCATGTAACAATGGAAGGTTTAAATAGAGCATTTGATAGAGAATTTTGGAATGTTAGTAAATTATTATCAGCATTTTTAAGACATAGAATACATTTACCAAGTGTTATAAACCTTATTGATAGTCTACAATTAGCATCAGATACTGCAGCTTTTGGTACATGGAAAAGTGGTGTTAAAAGAATCATTAAGAAATATATTAATTCGATTATTGTTGGAGAAGTTTGTCCAAAATGTGGTGCGACATCACCAGAATTAGTCTACGAACAAGGTTGTAAATCTTGTAAATCTTGTGGATGGCAAAAATGTGATGCTTAAATTATGACCCAATTTGTTACTAAATTTAAAGAAGATTATGCATTGTTGAGAATAGTAGGTGATAGTGAAGATTTAAATTCTTATATAGTTGAATTTATAAATGAAAATAATGGCAAGGTAGAATATTCTGACACACTAAAGGTTAATTATTGGGCAAGATTAGATAATACATCCGATAAGAATATTACAATTAGAATTACTTCTAATAATAAAATTGTATTTGAGAGAAATCAAAATAAAAAATATAATAGAGTATATGTTTTAATTGGTTCTGATGCATTAGGTGATATTATTGCATGGGTTCCTTGTGTTGAAGAATATAGAAAAACTTATAATGTTGATGTTGTTTTATATACAAAACATAAATATTTATTTGATAAAGCATATTCTGATATAATTTTTACTGATATATCAAATCCTGACTATATAAATGATGTTGATAAAAAGTTTAGAATAGATTATGGTCCAGAACTTTATATATTGAATGATAAATTAACTCCAGAGCATTGGGTAGATAATAATAAAAAATATGATAATGCTGTTGAATCTTTTGATTATAGAACTATATCTTTACAATCAATAGCAAAAGTAGTTTTAGGATTACCTTTAACTGAAGTTATACCAAAAATAAATATACCAGATAGTAAACCAAAAATAAGAGGAAAGTATGTTGTTGTTGCAATTCAATCAACTGCACAATTAAAATATTGGAATAATCCTTTTGGTTGGGAAAGAGTTTTTGATTTTTTAGGTAGAAATGGTTATAAAATATTACTAATAGATAAATATAAAAGTTTTGGTATAACTGGACATTTTAATAGGGCACCAAAAAGTAAATATCTTATAGATAAAACAGGTGATATACCATTAAGCGATAGAATTATAGATATTAAATATGCAGATATGATGATAACTATAAGCTCAGGTTTGGCTTGGTTATCTTGGGCTGTTGGAACTCCAGTTATTATGATTAGTGGTTTTACAGATCCTTCTAATGAGTTTCAAAGTAATATTATAAGAATACACAATAAAAGTGTTTGTAATAGTTGTTGGAATGATACTAGTATAATTTATGATTCAACTGATTGGATGTTTTGTCCTAGAGATAATGATTTTGTTTGTTCAAAAGTTATACAACCAAAAGATGTAACAGATGCTATTAAAAAATTAATGAAATAATTTTAATTTTTTAATTTTTTTAGTTCTAATTTCTTTAATATATTCTTTGTAATTATATTCTTTGTATGTATCATAATATACTTTTTCTGCTTTTTTTAATGATTCTTTATATTTTTGGTGAAGAATTAAACCCCTAACAATTAAAACCATAAAAAAAACGAAAACAATTCCATTAAAGGGATTACTAACTGCGAAATAAAGATTTAACCAAAAAAATACAACATTAAATATAATGTGAAAAATATTGAATTTATAATTTTTTTTATTTAGTTTA
>JAHWHN010000052.1 GCA_019323235.1 Candidatus Woesearchaeota archaeon
CTATTGGATCGAATCGGTATGTTGCCATTTGTGATATATCGCATTTTACTCGGTATTATCTTATTTGCTGTTTGGCATTAACCTTGATCGATTAAAAGAATACGAGTGTTTAGCAAAAGACAGATGAAAAATTCAGAATCAAGCCTAAAAATGTCATATTGTTTTTTTGTTTAAACAATCTAATGCAACCTGACATTTATGCCATTGCAAATTTTTATAATTTATTGATTTTCAAAAGTTTAAAAGTTTAGTATTTGAAACGCGAAAAATTTTTCCTTGAAAATCAAAATCTTAGAAAAAATAAGTTGCACATCGCATTAATTTATATGTAAATATTAAGTGCAATTAAACTTATGTATACATTTTGTGATCAAGAATCCACATTTTGTTTAAATATAACTCTATGAAAACATTCAAATAATTGATAATTCAAATATGGATTCTTCAGCAGAAAGAGTATAAATATACATATCGATCTAATTTTTTCTCAAAAATTTTATCGATTTTATATTTATTTAAATTAAAAGGTTCTATATCTAAATTTATCTTATAAAACCCCCATCTTTCTACATCATTATATTTTTTTATATTGTTATTTATTGTTGTTTTTGGATAGCTGGTTGATAATAAATATTGAGAACCACTAGTCTTGATTTTTTGTAAAACATCTAAAGCAAATTTAATATCTAAATGAAATAAAACATCACGACAAACTATAAGGTCAACTTTAGGATAGTCTTCCAATATAATATCTCTTTGTTGAAAGATAATATTGTTTGTTCCATATTTTCGGATATTTTCATTTATTAAATATTCATGTATATCGAAACCAATATAAATAATATTCTCTAAATTAACTTTGCTCATCCAGTTGAAATCACCACACCCCAAATCTAAAATGGACTTTATATTATATTTTTGAATAGATTTGTTCATAAAGCTGATAATTTCGGATGTATTATTTAAATTAGAGCCCGGGCCTGATATAGATTCAATACTTTCTGTTTGTTTTTGGAGTATTTTGGATTCTACAAATTTCTTTGCTGCTAAACTATTCGTTAATTCAAAATCGCCTAATTTTTGAAAGAGCCCTATTTCATGTTTAAATGTTGTATTTTCTATTTTTGCTAGCGAAGTAATAATTCCTTTGTTTAAATATGATTTCCATAACTCATACAATGATGATATTTGGGTATCATTAAATATTACAATTTTATTATGTGCACTTAAAGCATAGCAATTATCAATATCCTTTTTAGCCACTTCTAAAGCATGACAGCCATCTATATGAAATAAATCAATATGCTTTCGATCGAACTTTGGTATTGTTTTCGTAGAATCGCCTTCTATTAAATGTACACGATTATTAAAATTTTTGTTCAGATAATTTACACATTCTTTAACATATGAATGAGAGCATATATCAAAAGCATATATTTTTAATAATGGATTAAACAGTAACATGATTAAAGAGCTAAATCCACTATTGAAGCCAATTTCAATAGCTTCTGTAGCTCCTTGAGAATATCTACACAAGTTTGCAACTTTATGCAATTGTGCTAAATTGATTTTCGTTTTATCATTCCCTGCAAATAAGATATTTCCTTCGAAAAATTCAGTTTTAGAATTCATATAACTATTTAATTCACAAGATTTTTTAACAATTTCTAGTAAATTATTTATATGGTGCGTATTGCTATTAATAAGATTAAGCGCATTTTCAATTGTCACTTGTTTTTTCGTAAAAATCTTTGATTTATAAAATAATTTACTCAGTAAACAATTACTCTTTTTCAATTCATCAATTGTTTTAGATTTGATGTCTTTATCCATTACTTGATTATTTAACATAACAAAAGGCATAAAATTTGTTATGTAATTATTTACATCTTTATCTTCAGAAAATAAAGATTCATTTTCACATGGAATTGGTTGCACAGTTTTATAAGAATTTAATTCAAAATAACGATAATATTCAGCTCCATTTTTTTCTAAGAGATTCCAAAGGATAGTATGTCCTATCTCTGTCCACCCGAAAGAAGTTGTAGTTTGCAATTTTTTTTCAACGATTGCGATCCAATCACCAATTAATTTACAATTTTTTTGTGCCACGAATGACCAGATAGTAGGTTTATGTTTTCCATATTTATTAAAACCAACAAATTCGTAGCTGGTTAGTAAATTAAATAATTCATCAATGCCTTTTTTTTCAAGCATAATGACATCTGAATCGAGCCACATGCCGCCATATTTAAATACTATTTTAGCTCTTATATAATCTGCTTTATGAGCTAAACACGTTATTTTCCAGTAATTTTGATGTATATTTTCAAGGTAATTTTCTATATTCTTATCGTTTAAAATGATTATTTGATAATCATTTTGCAAATGATAAAAAACAGTTTCATGACATAAATCGATATAGCTAGGAGGCTTGGAATCCCCTTTGTTTTCCCAGTACAACCATATTTTTTTTAAAGGATTCTTTTCTTTTAGAGATACGGGTAGACTATATCCTAAAATTTCAAAATCTTTGTGGTAATAATCAACTATTTTTTTCTTAAGTTCATCGGGTAAAATAAAATCGTAATCCTTTTTTACACTAGATATATTAATGTGAGGTAATTTAGTTTTGAGATGATATTTTTCGGCAATAAATTTAGGCCAATTACTTTCAAATTTTAATACAGTTACACCTTCTGCTAAAAAATCAGTTTGTGGACGAAAATGATTATCTTGGTAAGTGGGTTCTTTAATAAGACGCCGAAAAGCATCTGTAAGGTATTCTTCAAGAAATTTGGCATAGGAATTAGCTGTGTCGTTCAAGCGTCCTAATTTCACCAAACTACGATATTTATAATTTACATGTGAACGTAGTCTTTCTAGGGGATGGCGAACAATTGCAAATGCAGACGTAAACTCTCCCCATTTTTTCCATGTAACAGGCAATGCATGTTGTGGATTAGTCTTCTCTTCCGCTTGATACCCTTCAAAAAATGTAAAATTGATACCAAAAGATTCATTAAAAATCTGTTTTTCATGACCATAAAGAGCTAAATTTGTAATATACCAATAGTTTTCACAAAACCAATATTCTACAGTTGTACCTGCATTTTTTGGAATATGGACAAATAAAACACGTTCATTATTTTTTCTAAATATTGGCATATTTTTAAATTAATGATGTTATTTCTATGTGTTCACCTTTCTTGTATTTCTATGTCCCGTGCAAAAAGCGTAAAACATCACAACAATCGAGGCAAAAATAATAATTCTATCTAAAGTTTCTAATTTTACAACTTGATAACAGTTTTATTAATTCTTTCCCACAGCGTAAGTAATTCAGGTAAGCGTTTCC
>JAHWHN010000053.1 GCA_019323235.1 Candidatus Woesearchaeota archaeon
AAATTCTTGTATCATTAGAAGTATTTATGATGCAGAATCTACTGACATAGTTGCTCACATCAAACGTATAATTTATACAATTAAAATGATGCAAGGAATAATTTATGAAGATATATCAAAATCAAAGTTTAATTCAAAAGATGAATTATTTCAATTTAGAAATAATGTCTTAAAACAAAGAGATTTAGTATTAAGAATAATCAAAGAAAAAAAATTATTGGATAATAAACATTTTCCATATTATAATATGGTAATTAGCTTATGGCAAGTTACACGATTTTATTATTACATGTACGTAAACTTAGATCAAAAAGTAAAATACTCTACTCTAGATTTAGATTTATTAAAAAAAGTAGAAAAATATTTTTCAAAATCCTTTGATAAATTCACAAATTTAAAAGTGGATGATTTTGTAAAAAGAAACGATTATTATCAAAAAATAAGAACTGAATCTTTAGAATTATTAAGGAAAAATTCTTGTAATAATTTAATCTCTTCTTTTTGTATAAATATAATCTTCTCAATACAATTTGCAGATTCATCAATTTACTTATTGAATCATCAAGATTAAGCCTTAACAATAAAATCGGGATTAAGTAAATCTTCTTTATTATATTCTAGCTCTTCTTCTTTACCAAATTGAAGTACCTTCCCTCCGGCACCTTTAACAACCGCATGAGCTGCTCCAGTATCCCATTCGCGAGTTGGACCTAGTCTTGGATAAAAATCAGCTTTTCCTTCTGCAACTAAACATAATTTAATAGAACTTCCTGTAGAAATAAATTCAGCTTCTCCATATCTCTGACTTAATTCAGAAACATAATCTTCTGTTTCCTTATTCATATGATTTTTACTTCCAACAACAACAATTTTATCTTCAGGAATTTTTCTAACAGAAATTTTAATTGGAGTATCACCATCAATTTGTTTAAAACTTTCTTCTCCGTCACAATAATACATTACTTTTGTAACAGGAATGTAAACAACACCTATTTTTGGAGCTTTATTTTCAATCAAAGCAATATTTATAGTAAACTCTCCATTCTTCATAACAAATCCCTTAGTTCCATCAATTGGATCAATCAACCAGAATTTATTCCAATTCTTTCTTTCTTCATAACTAGCGTTTTTTGTTTCTTCTGATAAAATAGGGATGTTTGGAAAATTTACTTTCAAAAATCTTACAATAATGTCATTGGCAGCAATATCTGCTTCTGTTAGAGGGGAGGCATCATTCTTATACTCGACTTTAAAGTCTTTCTTGTAAATTCTCATTACTTCTTCGCCAGCTTCTCTTGCAATATTTTTTATTAATTCAATATCAAACATCTTTAAAACAATTCATAATCAAATTTAACACCATTAAAAACTTTGTGTTTAACACATTTTATTACTAAATCAAATCCTTCAGTGCTAGATACATTTTCACAACCAAACAAATCTTCTTTAATATGTGGTTCCATTATCTTTACTTGACAACCATAAGTTCTTAATTCTTTAATTAATTCCTCAACTTTTGAATTTCTAGTATCTGGAACATCTGGTTTAAAAGTTCCTCCTAAAATTAAAATCTTAGAACCTTTAATACTTATATTTTTATTAACCATGAATTTAATTAACTTAGAACTTTCATACTTTACCATATCATCATTAATTCTTCTTCCTGCTAAAATTATTTCAGGATGATGTCCCAATCTTTCTGATTCTTGAGCTAAATAATATGGATCTACTCCAATACAATGTCCTCCGACTAATCCTGGACTGAATTTAAGGAAATTCCATTTTGTTCCAGCTGCTTCTAAAACATCTTTGTATGGAATATTTGCTTTATCAAAAATAATTTTTAATTCATTCATCAAAGCAATATTAATATCTCTTTGAGTATTCTCAATAATTTTTGCAGATTCTGCTACTTTAATGGATGAAGCCTCGTGAACTCCTGCTTTAATAATTTTAGAATATTGTTCTGAAATAACTCTTAATGATTCTTCGTCACAACCAGAAACAACCTTTACTATTTTCTCAACCGTATGTTCTTTATCTCCTGGATTAATTCTCTCTGGAGAATAACCAACTTTAAAATCATCCATGTATTTTAAATTAGAATATTTTTCTAAAACAGGAATGCAATCTCTTTCGGTACAACCTGGATAGACTGTAGATTCGTAAACAACAATAGAACCTTTCTTCATATTCTCTCCAACAGTTTTAGATGCCATTAACAAAGGGGTCAAATCTGGTTTTTTATTTTCATCAATTGGCGTAGGTACTGCAACAATAATAAATTCAGATTCAGAAATAATTTTTGGATCAGTCGAAAAATTAATACTTGCTTTTTCCAAATCTTCAGAATTTACTTCATTTGTATTATCTATGTTGTTAATTAACTCAGAAATTCTTTTTTGATTAATGTCAAAAGCATTAACTTCTTCATTCTTTCCAAAAGCAACTGCCAAAGGCAAACCAACATAACCCAGACCTACGACACAAATCTTCATTTTAACTAATTAATAAAGTATTCATTTATAACTTTTTATCTTAGAATTAGTATATTTAAAAAATGAAGTTGGAATTTAATGTGGGTTAATAGAAAGTATTTTTGGTACTTACCCACATTACTTCTTCTTTATTTATCCCGACCTTGTTTTTGAATACTTTGATATTTTAGAGGTGTGATTCGGACGGTGTTTTCTTCTTGTTTGACGAGATAGAGTTTGTTATTTTGGTATTAACCCAAAATTAACTACGCAGTCAAGATAAATAATCTTATCTCCAATATTCCAACCATTACAAAAAAGTGTTTCTCACCCCCATGAAAAACCAATGGTAATATTAGTAAGATATATTAATATATAAATGTTTCTTTTATTTCCTCTGTTTCCGTTGGTTCCGATACTCCTTTTTAAGAATCATTTATAAATGGAAAATAACAATATTTATAAACCAATTTTCTATGAAAAAATAGTATGAGAGGGATGTTAAAATATTTAATTCTATTAGTATTACTATCTTCATTAGTATTTGGAATTCCTAACTCGGATGTTTCTATAAACCCTCAAGAATTATATGAAACGACTTCCCAACAATTCAATTTAACTATTGACAATTTATTTAAAAATGAAGTCATTTATAATATTGAATTAACAACATCTAATTTACAATTAATCAATACAACAGAATTCAAAGGATGGAAT
>JAHWHN010000054.1 GCA_019323235.1 Candidatus Woesearchaeota archaeon
GATGACTTTGAGGATGATATTCCTTTTTAGTATGCTTAACAATAAGCAATATTAATTTAATATAGGAGTATTTCCAATGGGCTAGTGTAACGGCTATTGTGGGTGTGCCGAAACCATATAATATTATTAATGTGAATTTTAAATTGGCGAGTCTAGTGGCTCGTCAATCTTACAAAACAAGAGAAAAAACATGGAACAATTAAATATAAAAGCATTGTCTGAAATCAGAGAATTGATTCAAACTGAATTAAAAAAGAGAGGAATATTTGCAAGAATTATAGAATTTAATCAGGTTGATAAAAATGGAAAGATGTCTATTGAATTTGAAACGGAAGAGTTTCAAACGCAACCAGTGCTTTTTGAATCCATTAAGGTTGTAGATTTTGGAGGTAGTATTAAGGAGAAATTACTTAAATTTGATGAAGATGGAAATGAAATTGTTCCACCAAAAAAATGTTTAGAAGTTTATATCTCTGTTTATGTTTGTGGCAAACACTTTAGCAAAGGTTCAACTGGCATTGCTTTGTTTAGATTTGAATGCAGAGTTTTTAAGTCAGAAAATGGTTTTTTTGATAGTATCACTAAAGTTAAAGTTTCATAAAGGATAGAATAAAAATGAGTTGCAATTGTTTAAATAGAGATTTAGTAGAAAAAGAAATTTACAAAAATTTAGAAAGATTACTTGATTCTAAAAATCCGCATAATGTTCAATATACTTGTGAAACTTTACTTATGCTTTTAGAAAGTCTTGGATTTGATGTTGATAAAAAACTTATAGAGCATGTTTGTAAGGGTGACTATGAAGATGCTTTAATTTTGATTAAGAGAAAATTATGAAACGCAATGAATTTCAAGAAATAGTGCATGAAATTGCTGGAAAAGACTATGATTATATTGAGAAAGGTTTAAATGTAAAATCAATCGAAAAAGATCGTGAGACACTTAAAATTATCCTCTTAATTCTGAAGAAGAACCAGAATTTGAAGTTTTAGATGAACTTTTATTTAAAGTATGTCCATCAATTAGCTTGCTTCATTATAGAAAATTATGTAAGTTAATAACTATAGATGAATTTGAAGAAAGAGAATATTATGGAAATTACAGAGAATACACTAGAAAATCTATCAAAGTAGAAGATGTGTGGAATTTCTTAAACGAACACAATCTTATCAATAATGATATTTAATCAAATCATTCTTATTATTGGTTTGCCTGGTAGTGGAAAAACCTATCTCGCAAATCAATTAAATAAGAATAAAGAGTATATTGTGGTTGATGATATTACCTCTCTTTCACAATTGCCACAAGAAGGTAATATCATCATTTGCGATGTTAATTTCTGCGATGATAGGATTTTAAAAATAGCTATCGATAAATTATTTTCAATGTATTCAAGTCACAATGTAAGATGTATTTATTTTGAAAATAATTCTAAGGTTGCATCGCAAAATGTAAAAAATAGAAACGATGGTAGAAATGTCGAAGGAACAATCAGACGTTTTGAGAAGATTTATAATCCACCTGAAAATGCTTTAAAAATATTTGAAACATAGACTTTAATGTAACGACACCACAAGATGGGAACTTAAATTTTGTTGTTAAGTAATTGTTATAATGAAAATTATTTAGTTAGATTGGCTTATAAAACATTTTACGAATTTAAAAAAGGTATAGATAAAGATATGAAAACAGAAGTTATTTTGTATAGCAGAGAATTTGATGGGCAAGTGGTAAGACAATTATCTAAATGTGGATATATGTGTGCCACCGACATTACGAGAATCTATAATGAATATAGAAAGGGCACTGGATTATCTCCTAAAGAACTTAACGATTATTTTAAATTAAAATCTACTAATGAATTTTTAGAATCTTTATGTAATGAGTTGAATTTATTACATAAAAACAAAACGGATAATACTCCGTTTTACTCGCCGTCCTCACTAAAGATGGTGAAAAGAGGAAAGAACAATAAAGGTACTTGGCTACATCCTTATTTATTTGTTGATTATGCTATGTGGTTGTCACCAGAATTTAGAGCTAAGGTTGTTATGTGGGTTGGCGATCAATTATTGCATTTTAGAAATTCTTCGGGTGACGCTTTTAAGGAATGCAATATTGTTTTAGATA
>JAHWHN010000055.1 GCA_019323235.1 Candidatus Woesearchaeota archaeon
AAAGTCAAATGGTTGGTTTATGGGCAATGGACACTATACAAGATCAAATGTTGAACCATGTTTGTTATTCACTAAGAAACAACCACAAGATACCGTTGAACCATGCCTATTATTTACCACTAAGAAATCACCTAAAGTAATTTCTCACTCGGTACACGAGATTATAGAGACTTGGGAAACGCAAATATGTACTGCTAGAGTAATGAAACACTCTGAAAAACCATTAGAGGTAAGAAATGATATTGTTAAATTGTTTGGAAATCTACCAAGAATTGAATTATTTGCAAGGCAAGAAACATTGATTAAACAACAAGTGAAAGGTTGGGATGCTTGGGGAAATGAGATAGATGGTGGCTATTTTGTTTGTGATAAGGATGATGATTGTGTTAAGAGTAATGAAAAACAGGGATATTTGATTTAATTATGTCAATTAGATTACGAGCTAATGGTAGGAATTTTAGACGTTCTGGAATGGACACAGATTTTTATGTGGGAGGTTCGTCATTTTCAACAATTCTAGATCATTCACAAATACCTCAATCAATAATTGATAAAATGAGAAACGCTTATCTTAGCACAGATAGTGCTGAAATATCTGCAAGTGATGCAAAAATACTTGCACGAGGAATTATGATTGCGATCCGCTCATTAAAATGGTATGACTCACCTTACAATAAACTTTGCAACTGGCTTATGGTGTGTGGTGGATTTAGATTTAATGATTAATAAAGGAAACAATAAAAGGAAATCTATAATGAAAATAATTAAAAAGAACCCAACTAAATACAAAATCCGTAAAGGTAAGATATGGTGTGGATGGAATGGAGATGAAAGAATAACACAAAATGCTTATGGTGACGAATGCGATGAAGGAGAAATGATAGATAACTTTATCTTTGAAACTACATTGGAATACATAGGATATAGCACTGGACGCACTTCTATTGACTTTTATTTTAAAGATTCTGAAGGAACTAGATATATCGCAAAGATTAGTAAATTTGACGAGATGATTCAGAAAGGATTGTTTAATAATAAGAAAATAACTGCAACTTTTACATTTTATAAAATTGGCGGAAGTTACACAATAGGATTATACAAGGAGAAATAAACAAAAAATTATGAACATTAGAAAATTAGAAATAAGTAGAGATGTTAAGGTTTTATTAATCTTAATTGGGATAGGAATTTTTGCGTCAATTTACAATATTTATGTTAGGTAACTTGATAATGATGTTGTCTCCAATGAAAATGTAGATACTAAATTAATTATTGCTGAAGAATTTTTAAAAAATGGAGATTTTGATAAGGCTGAGAATATTATTAAAGATGTTTGTTTTTTCTATCTTTCAAAGCTAAAAGAGTTAGACAAAAAAATTGACAAAATAAATAACAATACCACACTAAGTTATACACAAAAACAAGGCATGATTTTAGGATGTGAAATGCAACGAAATGATTTATATATTAAATTAACAACGTTAGGTTCAATGTTACAAGATATTGAACATATTAAAAATCCAGTCGTACATTAGAAGAAAATAGGAGAAAATATGAAAACATTTTTATGGATTATATTAGTTACTTGCGTATGCGCTATTGTATTGAATGCAAATCGAATGATAAATGTAGGTTTAAACACAATGGGAATCATTGGAATTATCTTTGTGATAACAAATTGTTTAATTGTAGTAGATTATTTAATTAAAAATGGAAGGAAAAATTATGCAAAAAAGTGATATTGTTGAACAAAAGTTTTTTAAAATAAAAGAATTTTTCGAATCAAAAGGATGGATTTTTGAAATTTCTCATAAAGATGATGTTTCTATAGATTATTTAGTTACTACTAATATTCCAAAAGATGAATATGGTTTTATAGACTTGCGTATACATTGTAGGGATGATCATTTTACCATATCTCATAATGATGAGTGTTCCGATATATCTTTAGATGATGAAATATTATATGATTTGATAAAACGTTTTTTTCCAAATATCAATTTTTTTGACTATGGAAATTATCAAGTAGATATGGATATGAATATTTATTTTTCTTATGATCATAATGATTACGAATCACTCTATTTAGAAGTAGGTTTTTTTGCAAGTAGTGTAAGTAGCGTACTCCAAATCTTAAATAACTTGGAATGTTTTTTAGATAAATATACTATTCAAAAAATTTTGTAACTATACTAGGAGAAATAAACAATGTCATTATATGAAAAAATAGCAACGGTAATTCCGTTGGCAAAACAATATATGTTAGGACATGATGGAACACGCAAGGAACACAAAACAAATATTTTTGTTAAAGATGAACATGTATTTGCTTTGTTAGAATATGGCAAAGACTTATCTTTAGGTATTCCTTATAATGGAAATCCATTTTTCTCTAAAGAAAATGGAAACTTAGACAATAATGGAAACGATAAATATTGGTATTTGCTTTACACCAAAGGTATTATGAAACCATTGATTATTCGTGGTAATTCCATTGGATATACATTTTGGCAAATGGCTTATGCATCTAATCAAGAATTAAAAATTGATTTTATACAATCTGCTATTGATAAAATGAAGGAATTTAAAGGTGATGAATCTAATAGATTGATAAACATCAAGCCAAACATTATTGTTGTTAATCATAATACAATTATTCATCAAGAAGTCGATTCTTTTTTAAATGATAAAGATATTGAAGTTCTTAGAATGCCAGAGAATTTCAATTAAGAATAATAAAAATGAATCATAAGAAAATATAATAATTATTTAATTATCCTAATCACCTCATATAAAGCTCAAATCACTTCCAAGGTTTGAGTATTTTTTTGCCTAAAATTATTTGATTTTATATCACTTATAAATTGCGACAAAATACGCGTGTATAAATTTATAACTTTTTCTCTCAAACATCGAAAAAAACCAAAATTTTATTACAACAGACATAGAAAATCCGTTGTAATTTTTTTA
>JAHWHN010000056.1 GCA_019323235.1 Candidatus Woesearchaeota archaeon
GAGATACAAAAACTATTAATTTTCTTTTGACATGGCAATTTTTTATTAAAAAATTTATTTCCTATAAGCAAGTTATAACCTATATTAAAACCTAATATTTTCATTAACCCCGTTAATGCAGAGGTTCCACTCCTATGCATCCCTACAATAATTATTCCCTTCCTCATATTCTCAAAATTAATTCTTTAACTTATAATTAATAAGGTATTATTTATATAGTCTTTTGTTTCTTACTAAAATAAAGTATTGTTGCTTACCAATAATCTTTTTAAATAAAATGGTTCTTGTTTTTAAAGGGGAGAGAAATTTGATAATTTATAAACCAAGGATTAAAGAAATAGATAGTAAAATCTGTATCACAGCTGAAATTGAGTTAAAAAAACAAATTCCTGGAATTCCTAAAACATTATGGTATGAAGTACCTAAAAAATATAAAAAATATATTTCTAAAAATTCTGATTGTTTCTTAGTGGCAATGATTCATCTTGCAATGTATTTAAAAGAAGATATAGAAATAAAAGGAAGTATTTCCCAAAAACTATTTTATTCAATAAAAGAATATCAAGCCATATATAATTCATGGGTCCCAAAAATCTTCAAGAAAATTATTAAAATTAAATGTAATGATTTGAAAAAATCCATAGGGAAAGGAAAAAAAGGTGTTACATGTAGTTTTTCAGGAGGTGTAGATTCTACATATACTTTCTATAAACATCTTCCAAAATATGAATCAAACAAAGATTATCAATTAAACAGTGTTTTATTCATACACGATTATTTGTTTTCACCGAAAGAAAAAGAGAATTATGATGTTGCGAAAGAAAAATTTGAAAATATTGTTAAAGAACATAAACTTAATTTTATTCCAATTAGAACAAATGCCAGTTATTTTAGAGTAGAAAGATTCCCAGAATGGGTTGAATTAACTTTTGGAAGTTACCTAATAAGTTGCGTTTTAGTTTTAAGTAATTCAATTTCAAAATTTTATGTTTCTTCTAGTTATGACTACTCCAATCTAGGACCCTGTGGAGTTCATCCCATGAGTGATTATTTGTTATCAACAGAATCATTAGATATTGTACATGATGGAGCAGGAGTAAGTAGACTTAAAAAAATAAGATTTATTTCCAAAATTCCTGAAACCTATTCTTTCCTTAGAACTTGTTGGAAAATAAAAAATAAATTCGTAAACTGTGGTGCTTGTGAGAAATGTATCAGAACCATGGTTTCTTTATCATTATTTAATAGACTTCATTTATATACAACATATCCCTCTAAATTAAAACGTAAATTAATTAGAAAAACTTATTTAACTAAATATAATATTTGTTTTGCTAAAGAGAATATTAGATTTGCTAAAAAAATTAATAAAAGAAAAATTTCATTCGATCTAAAATACGCAATCTTTAGATCTAAATTCATAGTTCCTATATTAAAAGAGATGTGGAAACATTCTGCATCCCTTAAGAAAAAATCAAAATTATACACTAAATTTGTAAGGATTGTAAAAAATGATAATTCATAAATCAAAAAAAAAAATAAAAGGAAATAAAGTAAGAATATCTTCTTACATTGAGATTGAGAAAAGAAAAGAATTATCAAAAACATTGTGGTTCGAAGTTGATAAAGAATATGAAAAATATGTATCAAAAAGCCTTAATGGATTTTTATCTTCATTAATATTGCAAGCAATGTATTTAAAAGAGGATATTAAAGTAAAGGATAAAATTTCTCCAAAATTGAATTATGGATTAAATTTACTTCAAGGCTATTTTGATTTTTGGAAAAATCATGAATTCGAATCTCCTCGGGCTAAAAAGTTCAATAAAGTAAATATAGAAACTGAAGGATATGAAGTTCCAAAAAAACCAAATAAAAATGTAGGATGTACTTTTACAGGAGGAGTTGACTCATTCTATACTTTATGGAAACATACTCCGGAGAATGAACCAAATCCTGATTTTAGAATAACACATTGCATTATTGTTGATAATGGAAAAAGGCCACTTTTTGATTGTTCTGAAGATTCATATGATTTACTTAAAGAAAAATATAAAAAATTTACCAAAAAATTAAATATGAAATTAATAATTATTACTACAAACATAGAAGATGTTCTTGTTAAAAAATTATATAGCCCTGAAACTCATGCTACCATTATTCTTGGGGCAGGATTGATTTTAGAGAAATTATTTCATAGATTTTATATCCCTTCTAGCCATAATTATAAGGACCAAATACCATGGGGTTCAAATCCACTAACAGATCCTATGATATCGACAGAAAATTTTAATGTTATTCATCACGGATGTGATAAAACAAGAATTGAAAAAACTATTGAAATTGCCAAGTGGCCAGAAACTTATGATAATTTAAGAGTTTGTTGGGATTCTATAGGGACAAAGAATTGTGGAGAATGTAGTAAGTGTATTCGAACTATGGTGACTTTACACTTAATAAAATCTTTATCAAAATATAATACTTTCTTAAAACCTCTGAAAAGAAATAAAATTAGAACATGGCATATTAAAGGTACTGATAAGAAAATATTTTCTAAAGGATTAATTAATTACGCAATCGAAAAAAATAGAACAGACATTGAATATGATATTAGATATGCCATAATTAGAAGCAACATAATTGATTTATTTAATAAGGTTTGGATGTTAATTTGGATGCCTTCAGCATATTTAAAAAAAAAATCAAAACTATACACAAAATTTGTAAGGATTATAAAAAATGATTATTCATAAACCAAAAAAAGAAATAAAGGGAAATAAAATAAGATTATCGGCATATATCGAATTTGAAACAAGGAAAGAATTCTCAGAAACATTATGGTTTGAATTCGATAAGGAATATAGCAAATATATTTCTAAGAACTCAAACGGTTTTGTTGCTAATATGATGCTTCTTGCAATGTATCTTAAGGAAGATATTAAAGTTAAAGGAAAAATTTCACCAAAACTAGAATATGGACTAAAACAAGTTCAAAAATATTTTAGTTTTTGGAAAGTTACAGACTTCCAATATGGTTTTCCAAAGAAGTTTCATGAAATAAAAATAATACCTGAAGGATATACAATTGAAAAAACTAAAGGTGAAGGAGCACTATGTACTTTTTCAGGAGGAGTGGATTCTTTTTATACATTATACAAACATTTACCTGAGAATCAACCTTATCCCCCCCATAGAATTACACACTGTTTAAATCTTAATGGATTCAATAAAACTCTAAATGATGAAGTAATTAAATATTATAACCTTCGTCTTAAAAGATTAAAAAAGATGGAAAACAGAAATAATCTTAAAATAATTTCTGTTACCTCAAATTTTCAAGATTTTTATAAAAGATATAAGGCTTTTTCACCATGTCATTATGGTGTTACACTTTCAAGTGTTGCTTTATTCTTGACACCATTAGTATCTAGGTTTTATATAGCTTCTTCTTATGAATATTCTACATTTAAACCAGAAGGTTCAAATCCAATTACAGATCCAATGATGTCTACAGAAACTTTAGAGGTAATACATTATGACTGTAGTAAATCCAGAATAGACAAAGCCATTGCGATTTCACAATGGGAAGAAACATATGAGAATTTAATGGTTTGTTTTAGTGAGAAAGAATTTAATTGTTGCGAGTGTGATAAATGTATTAGAACCATGATTACACTTCAACTTGCAGGAACTCTTTCAAAATATAAAACTTTTCCTAATCCATTAACGAGAAAAAAAGTAAGAAACTGGGGAGAACAAAACAAAACTCATTACCAAGAAGTACTAGATTATGCTATAAAGGTAGGACATAAAAAAATTATAGAAGATGTTAAATATTCAAAGAAGAAAAAAGAGAAAGGTTCATATCCTTTATTAAATAAATTATGGGCTTTAATTTGGAAACCTTCTGCATATTTAAAGAGAAAATCAAGAACGTATAGACAATTTGTCAAAATAATTAAAAATGGTATTAAATAAAACACAAAGAGAGAAAAACTTGGAAAAAAGGGAAAGATTCAGTTATGAACGAGTTTTCTGTTTTTTTTGTTCTAATAATTTAATATACATACACATTCCAAAATGTGGAACTTCTAGTGTAAAAAAGATGTTCAAACTTAAAACAGAGGATTATTTTAAATATAAAACGCTCAACCCAGACTTAAAAAAGAAATATAAAATGTTTACGGTAATAAGAAATCCTCTAGATAGATTTGTTTCATCCTTTTTTGAGCTTCTTGAGAGAAAAAGGTCTAAGGAGAATAATTCAACAATAATGAATAAATTAAGAACTAAATTGCTCTCTTTAATTAAAAGAAATAAAAAGAAAGAATTTCACAAATCCAATAACCTTATAAAAAATTTTAAGATTTTTTTAGAAATAGTTGAAGAAGACTTTTTTGATATTCACGTATTTCCCCAAAGTAAATTCCTAGAAAACATGGAAATTGATTATTATTTAAGATTAGAGCATTTAGATAATGATTTTAAAAACAAACTAAATATTAATATTAAAGTTGAACATTTAAGAAGTTCTGATTCA
>JAHWHN010000057.1 GCA_019323235.1 Candidatus Woesearchaeota archaeon
GCATCAACAGTAACTAATAAACCTTTTTCTTTATAATGCTTAATTAATGGTTCTGTTTGTTCTCTGTAAACTACTAATCTATGCTTTATTGCTTCTGGTTTATCATCATCTCTTTGGAATAATTCTCCACCACAATTGTCACATACTCCATCTTGTTTTGGTGGAATGTTTTCAATATGGAAAATTGAACCACAACTTTTACAAACTCTTCTTCCACTTAATCTTTGAATGATTAATTCTTCAGGAGCTTCGAAAGAAACTACTTTATCAATTTTAATTTCTTCATCTAATGCTTCTGCTTGTGGAATTGTTCTTGGAAATCCATCTAATATGTAAGAATCCATTCCTTGAATTTTTTCTTTTAATAAATCTATAACTAATTGATCAGGAACTAAACTTCCTGAATCCATATATTCTTTTGCTTTTAATCCCAATTCAGTTTGATTTTTTACTGCTTCTCTTAATAAATCACCAGTTGAAATTTGTCGAGAACCTGTTATTGCCATTATTTTTTTGGAATAAGTTCCTTTTCCAACACCTGGTGCTCCTAAAAATATTAATTTCATTTTATCCTCCTCTTTAACCCATATAAAGCATGTTATTATCTTCTTCTAATTCTTTGTCCCAAGAATCTTTCATTTTTCTAACCATTGTTAAAATCTTTTCTTTTATTTCTGGCCATTGTGTATAAACTTCTTTAATGAATATTGCTTCACTTTCCTCATCAAATGAAATTGCTAATTCATCAGAGTGTCTTGAAATTTTCATTAATCGTTTATATAATTTTAATAATTTTGATTTTTCTCTTTCTGTAAAAAAACCAACTTCATGCATTTGTAAAATTTCAGATGCATCTGGTTGTAAAACTCCATGAATTAAGTCCATATACGCGTTTATTTTAGAATTTATTTTTCTTCTAATTTCTCTAAGAATGTAATCTGCTTCTTTATCAATTTCAAACTCAAAATCAATTTCATCCATAGAAGGTAAATCGTATTTGTTTTTTAACTCGTCATAGTTCATGAAAAAAGTAATTTTGATGGTTATATAAAAAGGTATTGGTTGAGTAAATAATTACTTTAAAAAAATTTAAATAGCACAACAAAATAGTATAAATATGAATAATCATTCTGAGAAAATACTTAACGGGCCAATTGAAAGTAAATTAATCAAAATGTCAATCCCAATGGGTTTTGGGGCTTTAGCAATAATGTTATTTAATATTGTTGATACTTTTTATGTTTCTAGATTAGGTACTAAATATCTAGCAGCTATTGCATTTACATTTCCAATTGCTATTATTGTTCATGCATTAATTACAGGAATTGGAATGGGTATTTCAGTAAATGTGTCTCAAGCCTTAGGTTCAGGTAAAGAAAAATTAGTTAAGAGATTAATTGTTCATTCGTTAATTTTAGGTTTAGTTATTTTAATTCCTTTATCTTTAATTGGAAATTTATTCAAAGAAGAAATTTTCCTTGCTATGGGAGCAACTCCTGATTTAATTCCTTTGATTTTAAGTTATATGACTCCTTGGTTTTTTGGGATTTTCTTATTAGCCATTCCGATGTTGGGAAACTCAATAGTTAGAGCTACTGGAAATACTAAAACTCCCGCATACATTATGATTTTTAGCGGTGTTGTTAACGTGATTGTTGATCCAATACTTATTTTTGGATTAGGTCCATTTCCAAGATTAGAGTTATTTGGGGCTATATTGGCTACTATTTTTTCATGGTTCTTAGGGACGGTTGCTACATTATATGTTTTAATTCATAAGGAAGGTTTACTTGAGTTCACAGATCTTTATTTGAATAAACTAACTCGTTCTATTAAATCAATATCTCATCTAGCTATTCCTGCAATTGGAACTAATTTGTTAGTTCCTTTAACTGCAACGGTTTTAACAAAATTAGTTTCAAAATATGGACATACTGCTATTGCTGCATATGGAGTTGCTACAAGATTAGAATCCTTATCTTTAATTGGAATATTAGCTTTAGCATCTGTAATGTCACCATTTGTTGGACAAAATATTGGTGCGAAAAAGTATGAAAGAGTTATTAAAGCTTTAAACTTTGGAAGAAAATATTCTTTAATATGGGGTTTTAGTGTTTTTTTAATTTACATTTTATTTGCACAATATATTGCTATGATTTTTAATAAAGATGTTTTTGTAATTAACATAATTGTATTCTTTATGATTTTAACTTCATCAAGTTACGGATTTTTTGGAATTGGTAGAATGGCAAATGTAGCTTTTAATGCAATGAAAAAACCTTTACTATCCTCAATAATATTATTAGTTAGATTTTTCTTATTGACCATACCTCTTGCGGTTTTAGGATCTTATTATTTTGGACTAGTAGGTATTTTTGCATCTGTTTTCATTTCAAATATTCTTTATGGGATTATTGGAGATGGGACATTAAGAATTTATGTTAAAAAAAGAATAGAAAGTAAAATAGAATGATTTAATTATTTTTTATTAAAAATTGATTCAATTCATTTAATGCTAGAAATACTGTCTCAAACTTTTCATTAAAATCATTCATGAATTCATCATCTAATGTTTTTGAGGTTTTACCAACATAACCTATTTTAGGTTCCATCCCATGAGATTTTGAACCATGAGCAACTAAATTCCTCATTTCTTTTAATTCATGCATTAATCCAGTTAAACCTTTGAATACGTTTTCGAAGGTTTCATGTTTATGAAGTTGTAATTCTCCAAATAGTTTTATTTTCTGATGTAATGTGAAGAATTCTTTTCCTAAAATTAAATTATAAAAATCATCTTTCTTTGAAGCAAAATAATTTGTTAAGATTGTGTTCAGTAAATGTTCAAACTCAGTCATTCGATTTAAGATATAACCTCGTTTTTCAGCCAAAATTAAATCATTTTCATTTTGTTTTTCAATAATTTCTTCAGATGTAATACCTTCTTGTTTAGCTATTTCTGAAATTTTCAAATATTTTTGTCTTATTGAGTCAATATATTCTTTGTCTACCATTATCTAATATAAAAGAACTTGTTATTTAAAGTTAATTAAAAAATATAAGAAAAAAGAAAAGAATTATTCAAGCATTTTAGCTTCAATAATTTTTACTTCTTTTAGTGGTTTGTCATTTCTGTCTACATCTACAGAACCAATTTCATCAACAATATCCATTCCCTCTATAACTTTTCCAAAAACAGGATGTTTACTTTGAAATGGAGGTTTATCCCAATCAAGATAAGTATTATTTACTAAATTTATGAAGAATTGACTTCCACCAGTATTTGGACCTGCGTTTGCCATTGCAATAGTACCTCTTACATTTGTAGAACCTTCAACAAACTCATCTTTAATTTTATATCCTGGATCTCCCATTCCTGTACCTGTTGGATCTCCACCTTGAATCATAAAGTTTTCAATAACTCTATGAAATATTACACCATCGTAGAATCCTTCTCTTACTAACTTCTCGAAGTTACCTGCTGTTATAGGCATATTATCATATAATTCTATTTTAATATCGCCCATATTTGTTTTTAACAATACTACTTTATTTTCGCTCATTTTACAACCTACCAATGTTATTAATACAATTATTAATAATATTATTTTTAATTTCATAATTTAGAAGATTTAGAAATGATATAAAAATTTATTGAAAAAAAAAAATAAAAAAGGAAAAATTATCTTGGCAAGGCCAATAATTTAAACTCGTCACCTCTTTCTGTAACTACCAAGAAAGTTTCATCCAGGTCTCCATTTGAATAACTTTGTTCAAAATAAATAAAAGAACAAAAGTATTCATCCTCTGTAAAATCTATGAAAAACTCTTCTTCATTTAAACTTAAGACATAATCAAATTCTTTCTGATCTAGAACAGATAAAGTAACTTCTTCTAAATATTTTTCAATATCTATAAACTCACCCGCACCCTTACCACAATAAGGCATCATTTCTTTTTGTGCATAAAGTTTTGACATTGGTTCTTCACCTTCATAAATAATTTCATCTAAACTATCAACAATTTTTTCACAATCCATATGAAGTAAATTTCTCATGAAATCAATACAAAACTTTCCTGCTTTTTCCTTATCAGTTAATTTTTCATTTTTAAAAGAATTTTTATCTACCTCAGATTTAGACATTATATAAAGATACGCAGAATCATCATCCATCTTTTGAATTAAATCTACATCAATATCAAAAACAGAATCTTGTTTTTCAGATAATTCTTCTGATGGTTCATAATTAGAGTTTTCAACTTCTGAAGTTTCTTCTAAGACATCTTCAGATTCGTTAACAGTTATTTCTTCAACATCATTTTCTTCAGCATTATTACAAGCTACTAATGTCAATAAAAGAAATACTGATAATATTAATAATATTTTTCGGATCATAATTTAATGTATGAAAGTTATTTATTAAAGCCTCCTGCTCTTTTTTCGAAAATCTTTCGAGTTACAATATATTTATAAAAAGAAATGAAAAAGAAATTAAATATGAAAAATTTATTTAGCATTTTAGCATTATCAACTTCTTTATTAATTGGTTGTCAGTCTTCTAAAAATGTTGTTCAGAAAGGATATCCAAATATACAATATAATAAAGATGTTCATCAAGAAGCAATAAATGTTAAGTATTCTAGAACAAATTCAAATCAACGTCTAAATAAAATATCTAATTATGAAAGAATTGTTTATGATGACGTTCCGAAACTCAAAATCAATAATGAGAAGTTATTAGAAATTGTATTTGAAGAAGAAAAATATAGTTGCTCTGAATCAGAATCAAGACTTTGTCTATTTATAAAATTAGATAAAGATGATGTTTATAGATTATTCTTAAGAGGAGCTTGCCAAAATAACTACGGCGGGGACTTTTATGAAGATAAAAAATATAATGTCTCTTTTGGCATTGAGAGAAAGTTTTAATCAAAAATAAATTATTCTAAAAAAACATATTCTCGAGAATAAGTAACTTTATATAGTATATATTACATATATCTATGCATGGGGAGGTTGACTAAATGAGTTTAGTTAGAAATTTAATTTATTCTGCAAGTTTATGTTTATTATTAAATAGTTGTTCTAGTTACAAAACAATTGGGTATCCTAATAAAATAGGAAATCCAAATTTGATTATTAGTGAAGCTGATGGAAAGGAAATTTACAAAGTTCCTTATGTTGAATACAAAATTCACAAAAAAGCAATTCCTCTTTTAAAATCATCACTACATGATTTAAATGTTGCAAATTGTACAAGTATTGAGGATTTGATGAAAAAAACAGAAGATGGTGATTATATTAGCATAAATCATTATGAATTTGGAGGATTAGGACTAGCTAAATTAGCAGATCAAAATTTAGACAAAACTATTGATGTTGCTGAAGCTAAAAAATTCCAACAAAACGCAATTTTTGCATATCAAGCATTTAAAGGAGATATATTAAAAAGACATTTTGGTTTTGATATTCCAAAAGATCAAAAATCAAAAAAGCTATATGGCAAGGATTCAGAATTATGAACTTAAGAAAAATAAATAGAGGATTGATAACATTTGGATTAGCTGCATATTTAGCTTTGGGAACTGGTTGTGATAAGAGCATTAGAAAATGGTGGAACGATGAACCTTACTTCAAACATGTTATGTTAGAAGGAGTAACAAAAGAAAATTTTAATGGGTATGTAATTTATTCTGACCCTGATAGGGATGATGTAAAATGTACAGTATATGGACTTCCAGCTGGTTTTAAATTTCAAAAAGTTGCAGAATATACTACTACAATTACTTCTGACGATATTGTTCATGAACCATTGGAAGAAATAATACAAATTGAACTAAATGATGATATTGCCACTGTTAGACAATCTTATACTATGAAAGTGACTCCTAATACTGCATTAAGTCCAGCAAAAATTGAGTTAACTCCAATTCCAGAAACATATACAGTTTCAGATAGTCAAACAGAAACTTATATCTATGAAGGTAGTGGATTAAGAGATGTTAATAGTGCTGAGGACCCATGTCCACAAAAAGATTATCATCCTTTAGATGATATAATTGATTTGTTGAGTAAATAATTATTCTTCAATAATTACTTTTTTTTCTTTTAAATATTCAATTAACTCGTTAAAGAAATTTAACATCTCAGGAAATTCTTGAAATAAATGTTCTTTTTTACTTCTTAATTTTTCTTCAGTAAAATTCCATTTTTTCCATAAATGTGGACTTTTAATATTTTGATACATTCCATCTAGTTTATCAATGGCCATACAAAATCTAGCTTCTTTTGTTTCTCCATTTTCATATTCTAACCAATATTTTTCTAAGTCTTTAGATAATTCTTCAGGAAGTTCTTGTTTTAATCTATCTAATGCTTTGTTTTCACGTTCTTTTTTACTTTTATGATGTTCTTCATCTAAAATAAAAGTATCTCCTGAATAAATCTCAACCATATCATGATAAAGAATTAATTTATTCACTCTACTTTCATCTAAATCAATTTTTTTTAGAAAATATTGTGCTAAAATTAATGATGAAAAAATATGTTCAGCTGTAGATTCTTGCCTATCTTCTACTTCTGCTCTTCTTTTTACTTCTTTTAATTTGTAAGGTATAAACAATCTTTCAAATTTATTCATGAGATTATAAAATACTTATTATCTATAAAGTTTTTGAAAAGAAAATAAGCCTCCGACGGGAACTGCACCCGCGACCTTTGGATTACAAGTCCAACGCAATAGCTACTATGCTACGGAGGCATAAATTATACAACCATAGTGGGTTTTAACCCGCTCAACTCGTCAACTAAGTTTGTAGTTGGCGATGATGCTACGGAGGCATAATATTTTGATAAAACCCGAAACTATTTATAAAATTTTCTCATTGTTTATAAACAAAATTTGATATTTCTTAGTTTATCAATATTCATGCCACTGGTCACTGGTCAGTTTCTCGAAGAGGGTATTTAAAGAAGTAAACTAATTTAGAATATGAGGTGATAAAAATGACAAATTGGAAAAAACTAAGATCAACAACAAAAATGATAGAGGACTTAAACAGAAAAATGAAAAGAGCTGTTAACTTCGAAGACCCTTTTGTAATGGAGGAATCTATGAATTTGCTATCGGCGATAGTTAATGAAACTAGAATATAAAAAAATTATTCCATTCCCTTTGCTGGGAAGTAGAATAAGTCAGGAGTACCTTCGTATTGTCTCAATTCAAGGTATTCTTTAACTGCTTTTTGAAGTTTATATGTTAATTCATACAATTCATCTTCATGTTGTTCAATTTTTACTCTATACCATTTTTTCTGGAACCACTTTTGAAAATATTTTAAGAACCAATGATTATCCCAGGAACCATTTGCTTCAACTTCTAAATAAGAATTAATTTTAATTGTAATTTCACCAATTTGTAATTTATATTTCTTGTCATCTTTAATTACTTCAGTATTCTTAACTCCTAAACCTAAATAATTTATATCTAAATAATATCTAAAATAACTATTAGTTGGTTTCATACCTGTTTTCCACCAAATGTGATATTCTTTTACCCCTCCTCTATCCTGCTCTGAGTAAAAAACTTCCATGTTCTTTTCAGTCCAAGGGCCAGATTTTGTAATAAACTTCTTGTCTTCTAACCAGAATTTAATAAACTTGTAAAGATTTTTCAAATGAAATGGATCTTGAAATACTACTTCCAATTTACATATTTGTTCTGGCTTACCCATAATTAAATTTTTGGTAATATAACTTATATATTTTTTGCTTTTATTTTGATTTTTAATTAAAAAAGTTTAAAAATACGTATTACTTCTTAGAAACCATGAAATGTAGTAATTGTAATAAAGAAATTAGAAAAACTTTCCTGAATAAGATTATTGGCACAGTTAAGAAAGATAATGGAAAGGTAAAATATCTTTGTAATGTTTGTCAAAGAATTAGTGATAAAGAATAACTGCTTCTGTAGCTTAGCCTGGTATAGCGACTGCTTCGTAAGCAGTAGACCGAGGGTTCAAATCCCTCCAGAAGCTTTCTACTTCTTAGGTATTTGAACATGCTCGAAAATTTTTAATTTTCGGCACCACTCTGTGGAATCCCTCCAGAGGCTTTCAACTTCCTAGGTATTTGAACATGAAAATATAGAAAATAATATAAATAGAACAAATTCTTACTTTTATTATGGATTCAAAAGCTTTTATGGGATTATTTATTGCCTTTCTTATGTTGGGAGGTATGTTTGGTATTTTTATGAGTGGTAGTCAAGGGACTAGTAAATTTAGATATAATGATTTTATTTTCAAATATGATGAGTCAGGAATTTTATATACAGAGTTTAATGATGAACAAGTATTCTTCAGATATTCTCCAAGTAGTGTTAATGGTTCTGACATACCTCAAGATTTTGTAGATATTGTTAAAAATACAAATAAGATTTACTATACTAGAGATTTAAATGAGAATAGTTTTGTAGAAGTAGAATCTTTAGGATATGATTTAGCTCAAAATTTATTTAATACACATGAACTTTACGTACATGTTGGAGTTACAGATAATACTAGTGCTTATTTTGTAGATTGTAGTATGGCAACTTTAGTTAATCCAGTAATTTATGTTAAACAATCTAACGAATCAAAAGTTACTTATGATAATTATTGTTTAACAGCAGAAGTAAGAGATAATTATGATGTTTATATTTTAAGAGATGAATTATTATATAGAATTCTAGGAGTTATTTAAAATGGAAAATGATAGTCAAAGAAATATAATTATTCTAACAATAGTTATTATTGGTTTATTATTCACTTTTGCATATTATTCAAATAATAGAGTAGAAGTAATAGATGATATTAGTACTTATAATGGATTTGAATTTTATGAAGAGAATGGTCTTTGGATTACAAATATTAAAGCTAAAGGTGATGTTTATGAAGTAAGTCTTCACTATCATCCAAAAGATGTTGAGAATATTACTACTTCAAAAATTAAGGAATTATATTTTTTAGATAAAACTGCTTTTATTTCAATTGATCCAGAGATGGAACAACAAGCTTATATTGGTGTAGCTGGTTCTGAATTAGGAGCTAATTTGTTTAGAGTTATGAACACTAAGATTTTTGCATCTTGTACTAAAAATTCTAGTGTTTGTGAAGGAAGATATATTGTTGATTGTAATAATACAAAACTTCCAGTGATTAAATTTGAAGTTTCTAATGAAACTAAAGTTGTTCAAGAAGACAATTGTATTACAATATATGGACATAATGAAACATTAATTCAAGCAACTGATAAATTATTATTTGAATTATATGGAATTGTAAAATAATTCCAAATTTAATCTTTTGGTTGTAAGTCTTCAAATAGTACTTCTTTTATTTTTCCATCATCTACTGTTACTATTCTAATACCAACGCCAAGTTTTAATAATGCAGGAAGTAATGCCATATGTTCTTTACCAGAACCAGAAACAAAATTTACTGCAATGTCTGTCCAAGCTATTTTACCTTTTAAGTTGTTATAAATAGTTTGAGAAATTTTTTCAATAGGTTCAAAATCATTTATTACTATTAATTTTGTTTTTTCATCTGCTTTAAAATTATCTTTTCCAAATTGATTTGTAATTAGATAAACATTATCCCAAGTACCCGTTTGTATTAATTTTATAACTTCAGTCCAAGTACCTTTTCCAGTTGATAAACATGCCACTAAATCAGTCATAAATTTGTGATGTTAAATGATTTTATAAGTTTTGTCATACAATACTTGAAATTATTCTATTTTTTAGATATATTTTTATATTTCATACCTTTTTTCAAATATTATGAAATTTTATGTTGTTAGACATCCATGGACTGAATCAAATGTAAAAAAGATTACTCAAGGATGGGCAGACTCACCATTAATTCCCGAAGGAGTTGAAATGGCTGAGAGATTAGCAAATTTCCTTAAAAATAAGTCAATTTCAAAAATATTTACAAGTGATCTTGGAAGATGTATTCAAACTAGTGAAATAATAAATAAAATACTTAAAGTAGACATTTGCAAAATAAAAAAATTAAGGGAACAAAATTTTGGGAAGTTTAATGGGCTTGATAAAGAAATAATTAAAAAGGAATTCGATGAAACTAACCATTCCGCGATTCCTTCAGATGGCGAAAGTCTTTTGCAAATGAAAGATAGAGTTTTAGGTTATATTAAAAATGAACTTCCAAGAAAAGAGAATAATGTTTTAATTGTAACTCACACCGGTTGTTTTCAGAGTATTCTTTCCGATGCCTTAAAAATTGATTTAACCTCAGAAGAATGTCATACTAATCCTTTAACGATTTGTTTATTTGAATTAACTAATAAAAATATAAAATTAATTGAAAGATTTGATATTGATTAAAATTATTCTATTTTTTAGATATATTTATAAATAATTTACCCATTCTTTTATTAAAATTCTGGCATCTGGTATAAGGGTGCTGGCATAAAAAGTGGGGCAACTGTCTATTGTCTTACACGAGGTTTTAAATGAGAACACATAAAAACAATGAATTAAGAAAAGAAAACGTAGATGAATCAGTAACATTAAACGGATGGGTACATTCTAGAAGAGATCATGGTGGTATTATTTTTATTGATCTAAGAGATAGATACGGTTTGACTCAAGTAGTATTTGACCCAAATTTTAATGATAAATTTATGGATCAAGCAGAATCTTTAAGAAGAGAATTTTGTATTGAAGTAAAAGGTATTGTTAAACAAAGAAGAGATGGAATGAATAATCCTAACTTACCTACTGGTGATGTTGAAGTTTTCGTTAATGAATTAACAATTATTAACAAATCAGATGTTCCTCCAATTGAAGTTGATGATAGAAAGGAAGCTTCTGAAGATGTTAGATTAAAGTATAGATTCTTGGATTTAAGAAGACCAAGTATGCAAAATAAATTATTATTTAGACATAATGTTGTTAGAGCAGCTAGAGATTTTTTTAACAAAAATGATTTTATGGAAATTGAAACTCCATTGTTAGTTAAATCAACTCCAGAAGGAGCAAGAGATTATGTTGTACCTTCAAGAGTGAATCCTGGATTATTTTATGCTTTACCACAAAGTCCACAATTGTATAAACAAATGTTGATGATTTCAGGATGTGATAGATATTATCAAGTTGCTAGATGTTTGAGAGATGAAGATTTAAGATCAGACAGACAACCAGAACATACTCAAATTGACTTAGAAATGAGTTTCGTAACTGCTGATGAGATTAGAACTTTTGTTGAAAACTTAATGGCACATATCTTTAAAGAAACTTTGAATGTTGAATTAAAAGTTCCTTTTGCTAGATTAACATACAAAGAATCCATGGCAAGATTTGGTTGTGATAAACCTGATTTAAGATTTGGTTTAGAACTAACTGATATTACAAACACTGCTGAGAAATCAGATTTCTCTGTTTTCAAAGAAGTTGTTGCTAATGGTGGAATTGTTAAATGTATTAACCCAGAAAAAGATTTAGGAAGAAAGGAAATTGATAAGTATATTGAATTCTGCCAACAAAATGGTGCTAAAGGAATGGCATGGGTTAGAGTTACTGAAGAAGGTTTAGAATCAAGTATTGCTAAATTTCTATCAGAAGAAATTCAAAAAGAAATTATTCAAAAGACTCAAGCAAAACCTGGCTCAGTAATTATGTTTATTGCTGATGAGAAAAAGAAAACAAATTTTGTTTTATCAAGATTAAGAAATAAATTAGCTGAAGATTTAGAATTATTCGATAAAAATGATTTTGAATTCTGTTGGGTATATGACTTCCCATTATTCGCTTGGAATGAAGAAAATAAAACATGGGAACCAGAACATCATATTTTCTCTATGCCTAAACCAGAGTTTGTAGATGATTTTGAAGAAAGACCTGGTGAAGTTCTTGGAGATTTGTGGGATTTAGTACTTAATGGAACAGAAATGAGTTCAGGAAGTATTAGAGTTTCAGATCCACATCTTCAAGCTAGAATGTTAAACTTCATTGGTATTGATGCTAAAGAAGCTGATGAGAAGTTTGGATTTTTATTGAATGCATATAAATATGGTGGACCTTGCCACGGTGGTGTTGGTGTTGGATTAGATAGACTAGTTGCTATGATGATTCAATTAACTGATATTAGAGAAGTAATTGCATTCCCTAAAAACAAAAATGCAGAATGTCCTATGGATGATTCTCCAAACAAAATTTCAGAACTTCAAATGAAAGAACTACATCTACTTTATGATGAAGTTGCTAAGAAGAATTTAGCTAAGAAATCTGAAAAACCTCAAGAAGAATAAAATTCTTCTATTTTTTCTTTTTTATTATTTAATTTGCCACTATCGCATAACTCGGTATTGCGCCGGTCTCGAACACCGGTTTCCGCAAGGATATGCCGGTTCAAATCCGGCTGGTGGCGTATCTATTCTAAAATAAAATAAATTTATTTTAAAATTAAGCTTCTAACATCAAACTTGAATCATTCATGAACTCTTCTTTTTTTAAGTCTTCAATTATGAAAAATGATTTTTTATCTAATATCTTAAATCTTTGTTCTAATTTATCTAAAAAGTCTTCTAAATCAACCATTTGTTTGAAGATTCCTTCTATCATAAAGTCATAGCCATTGTTAATTCTAGATACTGAATTAACGTTTTCATTCTTAACTAAATGTTCTCTTAATTTTTCCTTATCTTCTCTATCAACTCTTAATGCTATGTTTGCTCTAGTTGTATATCCTAATTCATTAAAGTTCAATAATGATGTAAATTTCTTAATTACATTTTCTTTTTGTTGAACTTTAATTCTATCAAAGATAGTTGTTACAGGTATTGAAGTTTTCCTACTTAGGTTGGTTAAAGACATTCTAGCATCAGATCTTAGATGTGAAATGATCTTCAAATCTTTCTTATTCATTTTTATCACCAAACAGTAGTATTGGAGAAAAATATATTAAAATACTCAATATAATATATATTCCAATATATTAATATTGAAAAATTCAGAAAAATATATAAAGGTGTTTATAATATAACTTGTTGTGAAAAGGAAAATTATACAACAAGGACATAATGCCCTAACCGTAACCCTTCCTTCGAAGTGGGCTAAGAGACATAATCTCACCCCCCGAGATTTTCTTAAC